>DBGA01000023.1 GCA_002295325.1 Ruminococcaceae bacterium UBA866
GTTTTAACAGTACTTATGAATGTTGAACCTATAGTTTTCAACAAAGGATTTTACTCGGTAGATATGACGTTCTACTTCCTTGTAAAGCTTGACGCAGTGGTTGCTCCACTTACACCAAGCGTAAAGGTAGAGGGTATCAGTTGCTTCCAAAAGAAGGTTATTCTTTATGGTAGCGAAGGAAACGTAAATTCATTCTCTTCAGGAACTAATACATTTAATGGCCCAACAGACACTTGCTGCTGCGAAGAAAACTTACCAATTGCTAGAGTAAATGTTGTTAATCCTATCGTTTTGGCTTACAAACTCAGTGAAACACCTGAACATTCAAGACAAATAAACTTCTGTTGCCCAGAAGTAGTATCAAGATTGTTTGATGATGAATTTGATTTTTGTAGACCAAAAAAAGTTGTAAGCTTAAGCATAGGACTTTTTTCAATCGTACAGCTTGAAAGACAAGTTCAAATGATGGTTCCAGTTTATGATTTCTGTATTCCTAACAAGGAATGTACCGTTTCAGGATCAAGCGATGACCCATGCGAATTATTTAAAAAGATTAAATTCCCAGTAAACGAATTTTTCCCACCTAAGCTTGACGAAGATTGCCAAGACGACTAATTGAACATTTAAGCCTAACAGGGGGCATATTGCCCCCTATTAGACTTGAAATTATAAAAAGGAATTTTAAGAATATGAAAGTTACATTAATTGCAAATACCCCCAACCCAGAAAAAACAATTGCTTGCGCAGCAAAACTTTGTTATGCTAACACAACAATTGATGAGTTATATGATGGGTTGACTGATGATAAATCAGCCAGTTTTGTTGAAATGCTTGCAGGGTTAGGGCACGAAAGTCCAATTGAACACGCAAGTTTTACATTTGGTATTGAAGGAGTTTCCCGTGCATTTCTAGCGCAAATTACAAGACATAGAATTGCCTCGTTTTCTGTGCAAAGTCAGCGTTATGTAAAAAAGGACAAGCTCTCCTATATCATTCCTCCTGAGGTTGAGGCAAATGATGAGGCGAAAGCTTTATTTAAAAAAGCAATGGATGATGATTTGAAAACGTATAATGAATTAACCGAGATACTCTACAAAAGGCATTATGAGGATTTTGTAAAGGTAGGGAATTCGGAGAAACAAGCCCAGTCTATGGCTGAAAAAAAAGCAATTGAGGATGCACGCTTTGTGCTTCCAAACGCTTGCGATACACAAATGATTGTTACAATGAATGCAAGAAGCTTGCTCAATTTCTTTAAACAACGCTGTTGCAACCGTGCACAATGGGAAATAAAAGCAGTTGCAGATGAAATGCTAAAATTAGTATGTGAAGTTGCACCGACTTTATTTTCTTCAGCAGGACCAAGCTGTTATAAGAAAGCTTGTAGCGAAGGTAGAATGACCTGTGGACAAGCAGTACAAGTTCGTGAGCTTTATACGCAAATTCATGACAATGCAAAAATTATACATGAGCAAAAAGGAAAATAAGGGGAACAACATAATGACTGGTAAGCTAATTGTTATAGATGGACTTGATGGAAGTGGAAAATCAACCCAAGCAGAGGCTGTTTTTGAACATTTGAAGGCTAAAGATGATAAAGTTTTGTTAATTTCATATCCAGATTATTCAAAGCCTTCATCCACGCTCGTAAAGATGTACCTTAATGGTGAATTTTCAAGTGATGCAGATGACATAAATGCTTATGCAGCGTCGAGTTTTTATGCAGTTGACCGCTATGCAAGTTTTAAACAACATTGGGAAAAATATTATAATGATGGCTACACAATAATTGCATCACGTTATGTTAGTTCAAATGCAATTCACCAAATGGTAAAGCTTGAAAAAAATATGTGGGATAGTTTTTTATTTTGGTTGTCAGATTACGAGTATAATAAGCTTGCTTTGCCAAAACCTAATAAGGTAATTTTTTTGGATATGACAAGAAATGTTGCTAATAAGTTAATTATGTCAAGATATCATGGTGATGAAACTAAAAAAGATATACACGAGAGCAATATGGAATATTTAGAAAAATGCCAAGCTACTGCTAAATATTCAGCAAGTGTAGAAAAATGGGATATCATATCATGCTGTGATGGTGAAAATCACTATTCTATAGAAAAAATAACACAAGAAATATTGAAATTAATATAAAAAAGGAAATAATGTTGGGAAGGGAAAATTTGAGCGCAGTAGAATTAAATAAATTTTTGAATTATTTTCGCCTGCGTAAAAATAATTTGGTATAAATATGTTAGAGTTTAAGGACGTTTTATTAGAGGATAAGGAATGGGTTGACCAAATACTATCAAAACGCAAGTATTTGTCTTGCGAGTATTGTTTTGGAAATCATTTTATATGGAAAAACGCTTATAAAATTCAAATAGCAAAAATAAATGAATTTTATGTGGTTTTATTGCATGATGACGAAAGAGGAACATCATTTTTGTATCCCGCAGGAAGTGGAGATATAAAGCCTGTAATTGAAGCACTTGAAGATTATTGTAAAGAGCAGGATATTGCACTGAAAATGCACAGTGCTAGCCGAGAAGATACAGAGCAATTAGAGGAATTATTTCCTGATAAATTCGAGTTTGCATCAGACAGAGACAATTCGGATTACATCTATACTGTAGATTCATTGACCAATCTTGCCGGTAAGAAGCTACATGGAAAACGCAATCATATTAAACGTTTCAAAGAAAATAACTGGAAGTTTGAAACTATCACAAAGGATAACTTTGAAGAATGCCTTGCTATGAACAAGGAATGGTGTAAAATTAATGACTGCGGACGAGATGAGCAATTAAAAAATGAATGTTGTGCCATTAAGCAGAGCTTTAAATATTTTGATGAGTTAGAGTTTTTTGGCGGTTTAATTAAAATTGACGATAAGGTCGTTGCATATACAATTGCTGAAAGAATTAACGATGATGTTGTTGTGGTACATTTAGAAAAAGCTTTTTCAAGTATACAAGGCGCATATCCAGCAATAAACAGAGAGTTTGTTGCAAATATGTGTCAGAGTTATAAATATGTAAACCGTGAGGAAGATTTGGGAGTAGAGGGATTGCGTAAAGCAAAACTTTCTTATCGTCCTGCAATAATTTTAGAAAAATTTTCAGTGAAAATAAAGGAATAATATATGGGATATGAAATTCGCAACTGCAACATAAGTGATATTGACGGACTAAAAATATTGTGGAAAGAAGTTTTTCACGATGATCAAAAATATATTGATCATTTTTTTGATAGTGTCTTTTCAATTAACAATGCTTTTATTGCGGTTGATAATAATATACCGGTAGCAATGATGTTTATGCTCCCAGCAACATTAACAGTAGGTACGGGGATATTTCAGGCTGGCTATATCTACGCAGTTGCTACTAACAAAAACTACAGAGGCAAGGGCGTAATGACTAAACTAGAACGTTATGTCTGTGAACAGGCAACGCTCGGTGGCATTTCTTTGCTAGCCTTGGTTCCGTCAAATAGTTCACTTTTTAAGATGTATAAAAAAATTGGATATCAAACTGCTTTTTATAAGTCGAGCACTATTATAATTCCAAAAGATTGTGGTAAGTCTGAGCTTTTAGATTGCAGTTTAGATTATTTTTTACAACAGCGACAAAATATGATCGAGCAATATGGTGCCTATTTTGAGCTGGATAATGGTTGCAGAGCATATCGCTATGAAACACTGAAAAAATATTGCGACATTCTCATATATAAAGATGACGATGAAGATGGTTACATCGTTGGTCAAAAAAAAGGTGACAACTATTTAATTATGGAAACAAGCTTATCGGGTCGCACTTTATCCAAAGCGGCGTTTGCCATCAACGAAAAATATTATAAACTAAAGAAAATCTCTCTTGAAGGAAAAAATGGCACAATAACACCCTATGGAATGTTAAAACCACTTGATAGCAGAGTTAATATATTTGACATCATAAAATCAAACCCATATATGAGTTTGATGCTTGAATAAAGGAGTACACAGCATGATTTATGTATTTTTAGCAAATGGTTTTGAAGAAGTGGAGGCATTTACCCCAGTAGATTATCTTCGCAGATGTGAGGAACTAGATGTTAAAACTGTAGGAGTAGGCGGAAAAATGATTCAGTCCTCCCACAAGATTACAACAATTGCAGATATTTCTGTTTTTGACATAGAAAAAGAAAAAATTGAAATGATTGTACTGCCAGGTGGAATGCCGGGCACAATAAACTTAGAAAAATCACCACAGGTTATAGATATAGTTAATTATTGCATTGAAAATAATATACCAGTTGCTGCAATTTGTGCTGCTCCATCAATTTTAGGACATTTGGGGCATCTCANNCTCGGATGAGTTAATCGGTGCAGAATATACAGGCGAGCCTGTTGAAATAGATGGAAATATCATTACCGCTAGAGGTGCAGGTGTTGCAAACCAATTTACATTTGCAATCATTAACAGACTGTTGGGGAAAGAAAGAGTAGAAATGCTGAAAGGTTCAATTAGATGGGCAGAGTAGAGGATATACGTCTTGTTAAAAAGGCATTGCGCCAAAAATATCGAGGTTTAAGAGAAGTTATGCCACTTCCCGAAAAGCAACAACTAGATTCCAAAATTTTTCATAGATTAACAAACTTTTGTGAATATCAAAAGGCAAAAACAATCCTTATTTTTGTTTCTACAAAAATTGAGGTTGATACAATTAAGATTATTGAAAAAGCGATTCAAGATGGAAAGAAAGTTGCTGTTCCAAAGTGTCTTGACAAAAACGGCCGAATGGCTTTTTTTGTGATAAAAAGCCTTAATGAGCTTCAAGAAGCAAGTTTTGGGTTGCTTGAGCCTGATGAGAAAAAATCTCCCATGCTTATTGATTTTACGTCATCAATCTGCATTTTACCTGGCTTTGCATTCGACTCGAATGGCTACCGTATAGGCTTTGGTAAAGGTTATTATGATAGGTTTTTGCAGAAATATAGTGGAATTAAAATTGGTATATGCTATAATAGTTGTATTGCTGACAGCCTTCCTCACGGAAGATATGACGTAAGTGCAAACTATATAGTTACTCCAAAATATATTTTGACAGTAAAAAACAAAATTTAGGGGGCATTCAAAGGTGAGCGAAGATAGAAACTTGGAAGATAAAGACAAAGTTCAGAGTGACAATAAAAATGAGCTACAAGAGGGTAGTGAACCTAAAAAGCAAGCAAAAGCATTTAATATTAACGTTGACAAACACATAAAAGACATACCGGACTATGCTTTTTCGGCAAATGCCAAGGTTAAAAAAAGAAGTGGATTTGGTATTTTTTTTAAGGTTATGATAGGTATTATTATTGTTGGCATTTCAGTTATGCTCGCCATTGGTATCATATTTGCTTCACAGGATGTATTAGGAATTAACAAACCAGATGCCGCCTATATTGTTGATATTGAAAAGAGTTCAAGTGTAGCTCAAATTGCCCAAACCCTTGAGGACAGAGGGGTTATTCGTTCTGCATTTTTATTTAGAACATATTATAAGCTTGCAAAAATTGAGGGCAACTTTCAATTTGGTACATACCCTTTAAACTCAAACATGTCCTATGATGTTATTATTGATGAGTTGCAACAATACTCTACTTCCAAAGAAGAAGTTAGGGTAGTTTTTCCTGAGGGGCTCACCTTATATGATATGGCAAAGTTATTAGAAACAAATAAGGTTTGTAATGCTACTGAATTTTTAAAAGCAATTGACACAGAAAATTTTGGATTTGAGTTTGAAAAGAATATATGGGAAAATGATTTGCGTTTCCACCAGCTTGAGGGATATGCTTTTCCAGATACCTATAATTTCTTCATAAATGAAAATCCTATCAGTGTGGCAAAAAGACTGCTTAAAAACTATGATGACCGTGTAACAGCAATCATGAAAGAAAAAGTAGCTAGCACTGGGTTAACACAGGAAAAATTAATTATCATTGCCTCAATAGTACAGCGTGAAGCTGGTAAAACTAACGAAATGAAACGTGTTGCATCAGTTTATCTAAATCGTCTAAATGCCCCTAAAGATTATGCAAAGTTACAAGCTGACCCAACCCGTGACTACGCAAATCAGCTAAAACTTCAAATGAATATTATTAATCAAGATATCATTGACGCATATAACACCTATGAGGGTATGGGATTGCCACCGGGGCCAATTTGCAACCCAGGCCTAGAGGCAATAATGGCAGTTCTTGAGCCAGAGGAAACACCATATTATTACTTCTGCACAAACTTAAAAACAGGTGAGTTTTATTATGCTGAAACTTTGCAACAGCATAATAAAAACGTAAGAAAAGCTGGGCTTAGACAAAATGCAAGCTAGAGGGGCATTGACATCCCTATGCGCTTTACTAGTGTCTAACAAACAATATAAAGGAATGAAATATGAATATTATTAAAAAACCCGAGGTGCTAGCACCTGCAGGGGATTATGAGCGCCTTGTTGCCGCGGTACAATTTGGTGCTGATGCGGTCTATCTTGCTGGAAAAGAGTTTGGAATGAGAGCTTCTCAAACCAATTTTGATAACGAAACACTGACAAAAGCCGTTGATTATGCTCATGCAAATGGTGTTAGGGTGTATTTAACGATTAACACCCTTCCAAGAAATGATGAGATTGACAAGCTTCCAGAGTATCTTAAATTTATAGATAGCATTGGAATTGATGCGGTAATCGCATCGGATATTGGTGTGCTTTCTTTGGTAAAGCAACATATACCTAATATGGAAATTCATATTTCCACCCAAGCAGGTATCGTAAACTATCAAACTTGTCTTGCTTTTTATGAAATGGGTGCAAGGCGTGTAGTTTTGGCTAGGGAAGTGCCGCTAGCTGAGATTGCTGAAATTCGAGAAAAAATCCCAGATGATTTAGACATAGAAGTCTTTGTGCATGGTGCAATGTGTATGTCTTTTTCGGGCAGATGCTTGATTTCTAACTATCTCACAGGACGTGATGCAAACCGTGGGGAATGTGCGCAGCCTTGTCGATGGGGATATCACCTAGTTGAGGAAAAACGTCCAAACGACTTTTATCCTATTTTCGAGGATGAAAAGGGAACATATATCCTAAATGCAAAAGATTTATGCATGATTGAGTATGTGGACCAACTTGTAAAAGCCGGTGTTACCAGTCTTAAAATTGAGGGTAGAGCAAAATCCTCTTATTATGTATCAGTAATTACAAATGCTTATCGTGTTGCAGTAGATGACTTTATGGAAAATCCAGACGAGTTTAAGCTTCAGGATTGGCTTTTAGAAGAAGTCCAAAAGGTTAGTCATAGACAATATTGCACAGGATTTTACTTTGATACACCAACTCAATATTATGAAAATGGCGGATATATGAGGGATTTTGATATCGTTGCAGTAGTTGATAGTGCAAAGGATGGATATCTTAACTGTACACAAAAAAACAAGTTCTTAGTAGGTAATGAAGTTGAAATATTAGAGCCTAAAACTAAGCCATATAAATTTAGAATTACTGAGATGCTTGATGCTAAGGGAAATAGTATCGACTCGGCACCCCACGCATTAATGGAGCTTTCCATAAAGTGCGACCGTGAATTTAAGCCATATTCAATTATTAGGAAACAGAAATAATGGATGTTATCTCCTATCTTTCAAGCAATAAAAAAATTATATTAAATGAGCAACAACAGCAGGGTGTTTTGTCTTTTGAAAAAAACACCCTGCTGTTAGCCGTACCTGGCTCTGGGAAAACGACCGTTCTCGTTTCAAGGATAGCAAATTTAATGCTCAATCATAACGTTTCAAGAAACGAAATCCTTACACTTACCTATAACAAAGAAACTGCAAAGGATATGAGTTTGCGTTTTGTTACATTGTTTGGTGATTACATTTTGGATATTCCTAAATTTGCAACAATTCATAGCTTTTGCCTTTCTGTAATGAACCATTATTCAAGGCGATATAACCGTCCAATGCCAAATATTATTGAGCTCCGTCAGTATGCAAACACAAAATCTCGTGCATTGCGTGAGATTTACAAGCATCATAATGATGAGTTTATCAGCGAGGATAATTATGATACACTAGAACGACTTATATGTTATGCCAAAAATATGATGCTAACAAATGAAGATTTGCAAAAGGGTAAATTTGAAATTGATAATTTTTATAAAATATTCAATGATTATGAAGGTTTTAAACGTAAAAATCAGTTTATCGACTTTGATGATATGCTTACATTGACCTATGAAATCCTAAGTAAATTTGATGAAATTTTAGGGCATTTCCAGTCTCAATATCGCTATATCAATATTGATGAGGCACAGGACACCTCACTTGTGCAGCATAAAATCATTGAACTTTTATCGAAGAAATGCAAGGTTTTCATGGTAGGTGACGAGGATCAGAGCATCTATTCCTTCCGCGGTGCATATCCAAAAGCTTTGCTTGAGTTTAATAAAAACTATAGTGATAGTCTTATCATAAAGATGGAGCAAAATTTTCGATCAAACAGCGATATCGTTGCCAGTGCAAATGAATTTATTAAGCAAAATCGACAACGTTATGCAAAAGAAATGTATTGTGATAACACCAATACAAACTCTATTGAGTTTATTCGAATAGATGATTATGCGGATCAAGCAAAGGAATTAATTAAATTTATAAAAACCTATCCATCTGATAAAACACTGGCTGTTGTTTATAAGAATAACGAATCGGCAATTCCACTAATCAACTTGTTTTATGAAAATGATATCTCATTTTACATAAAAGAGCACCGTATAACCTATTTTTCTTCCTCAGTAATGCGTGATGTTATAGCATATATGAGGCTTGCTATTGATGGAACAGATATTGATGCGTTTTCTCAAATTTACTACAAACTTGGATATTCAAAAGGAATATTTGAATTTGTGCAAGATAATCTAAAAAACTATGATAGCATTTTTGAAACNNGTTGAAACCCTCCTTAGAGTAACCTCACTTTCCGATTATAAACGTAACCAAACAAGAGGGTTTATCAATCTGTTTCCTCGACTTTTGAGAAAATCACCAGCATCTGCAATTGAGTACATACAGACCGAGCTTAACTATGACAGCTATATTGAAAACCGTATGGCTGATGGCTTTACAAAAACTAATACCTATCAAAAGCTTAACACTGCAAAGGCACTCTCAATGGGGCTTAAAAATATATATGAGTTTTTAGACAAGGCTGTTGAGCTTGAAGATGATATGCAAAAGGGTAAGAATATTGACAAAACCTCAAATATCACCCTTACCACAATGCATTCAAGCAAAGGTCTCGAGTTTGATACTGTGGTGATGCTTGATATTATTAAGGATATTATTCCGTCGAGTGATTCTGTAAATGAAAAACTTCTAGGTAATTTTAATGAATATGAGAATGAAACAAGACTTTTTTACGTTGGCGTAACAAGGGCAAGAAGCAAGCTCATGATTTATCGTTCAAACTTAATAAATGGTACAAACGCTTCACCGTCAATATTTGTAAACCGATTAATACAATCTAATCCTGCTACAAATATTGCAAACAAGGATATCACTAGTGCAGATGTCGAGCATTCTTCTTATGGTAAGGGGAAGATATTGAAGTGCGACGGTGATATTATTACAGTGGACTTTGTAAAAGTGGGCGAAAAAACATTGAGCCTATCAATTTGCATTGAAAATAATCTATTAAACATAATAAAAAAGGAGTAATTAAAATGAATGAAATTAAAGTAGGAGCTATTTTCGAGAAAGAAATTACAGTAACAGAGAATCTACTTGCAGTTAGTGTGGGTAGTGGAGATGTAAGCGTTTTTGCGACACCAATGATGCTTTCCTTGATGGAAGAAGTTAGTGCAAAATGTTTGGCAAAATTTCTTGATGAGGGAATGACTTCTGTGGGCACAAGCATAACATCTAGCCATGTTGCAGCAACTCCGGTGGGTATGAAAGTAAAAGCTAGTGCTGAAATAACTTCTTTTGAAGGCAGAAAAGTTTCTTTTTCTATTACTGCGTCTGACGAAAAAGGCATCATAGGCGAAGGAACACATGATAGATTTATTGTTGACCGTGAGAAATTCAATCAAAAGGCATTGGCAAAACTTAGTTAGACAATTAAATATATTCAATCCAAATAATACAGGTAGATTTTGATTTTGTCAGAGTTTACCTGTATTATTTTTGCTTTTTTGCAGACAATAAAGATTAACTAAATCTGTAAAAAAGGAGGAAATTGCCTTGAAAGAAATCTCATCAAAGTTAAAAATAAAGCTTAATCGAATGTTAGGTGATCTCGTTGATAGTAGGTTTGTTTCATCCAAACAGCTTAGAAAAAAGCTGATGAAGTCATTTGGCAGAATTAGAAGATATTATAAAAGTATTGTAAATTATAATAGACTTGAACCACAAGATAAATGGATATTTGAAAACTACTATGTTATTGAAAGGGTATACAAAGAAACATATCATGGACTAAAAAATGAACATTTTTTAGCTAGTAACAACCAGCATATCCCTGACTTACTTGTCTTCTTAATGGAGGCTGTGGGCCATCAAGAATTTCAGCTTAATGAAAATACATTAGTTGAACTCATTGATGTTTTTGAAGAAAAGCGTTATCTTCACAACTTTGAATATGATTTTTTGATTTTATTTATAAAGGTATCGGCAGTAATGCTAATTTCCGAGGCAATAAAGTTTGGACTAAATGCAGTTTATACAGAACGCATTTCAAGGTTAATAGGAGTTCTAACCACTGTTAACATGATTGATTTTGCGAGCATAAATGCTTCAAGGAACAAGCTTGAAGCAACACTTTCACAAGATCCAACAGGGATTTATAGTAAGCAAAATGATAAGACGAGAAGCCTTTATCGTTATAAGGTTGCAAAATCTGCATTTTACGAGAATTGCGATGAGCTTGCCCTTGCAAAGAACCTAATAAAACAATCAATCATTGAAAAAAAGCATATCGGATTTTATATATATGAGTATTATGACAGGGTGAAACCCAAAAACTCCATTGCAAAATATCATATTAAACTATGCTTTTTCCTTGCAACTGTCTTGTCGTTTTTTGTGATAGCAATAGCAAAAAACATTTTTATTTTCCCACTATTATATCCGCTCATGTACGAATTAGTACGTCCCTTAGTTGAGAAAATATGCCTAAGAGGCAGCGAGGTTAGCTATGCTCCAAGGCTTGAACTTTTTGATACAGTTCCAAAAGATATGCAGACATTGGTTGTCATTGCCACTTTACTTCCAAATGGCAATGAACTTAATGATTTGTACGATAGGCTAACGAAAATGCTTCTACAAAATAAAGATGGATCAATCGGTTTTTGTCTTTTGTGTGACTTAAAATCTGCTAAAGAGAAATGCTTAAAAGATGATAAAAAGCAAATTAATGCTGTCAAATCTATTATAAAAAAACTGAATGTTGAATGGGATAATCGTTTTTTGATGATTGTTAGGGAGCGTGCCTACAGTAAAACACAAGATGAATATACTGGTTATGAGCGCAAACGTGGAGCAATCACTGACCTAATTAATTTGATAAATGGACAAGAGATAGCACTTGAGGAGTTCTATGGAAACACGGAATATTTACACAATACGAAGTATATTTTAACACTTGATTATGATACGCGTCTCAAGATAAACATAGTATCAAAGCTTGTTTCAATTGCCGCTCACCCATTGAATAAACCTGTAATTGATGATGAAAAAGGGATAGTAACGTCTGGATATGGAATTATTTCACCTAGAATGACACTTGACTTAAAGTCCTCACAAAAGACATATTTTGCAATGATTTTTGGTGGAATAGGTGGTACAACAACATATGATGCATCTTGTTCTGAATTTTATCAAGACCTATATGACAGAGCAATTTTCTCAGGAAAAGGACTAATTGACGTATCGGCATATCAAAAATTGATGCCTAACCTTTTCCAAGAGGAAACATTGCTTTCCCATGATATCGTTGAGGGTGGGTTTCTTAAGGTGCTTTACGCTAGTGATGCAGAACTCATTGAGTCATTTCCGAGCGATGGAATTTCCTATTTCAAACGTCTGAACCGCTGGATAAGGGGAGATTTTCAGAATGCTGGCTTTATCGCAAATACTGTAAGACTTTATCAAGGTGAACGTAAAAATCCCCTTAATAAAGTTGTAAGATTTCAACTTTTTGATAATCTTCGCAGGGCGGTAACACCTATATTTGCAATACTTTGTATTTTAACGGCTAATTTTGTAGATGCAAAAAGTAGGACAGTTTTGATATCAGCTGCAATTCTAGGGACAGTTTCACCACACCTCCACGCATTTATAAATTTAATTATTAGCGGCACGGTTTCGGCGTTTACAACAAAATTTTATTCAAATATCTTTCCACGCTGGATTGAACTGATTTACAGCGGATTTGGAAACTTCCTATTGTTACCACAATATGCTTATTTTGCATTTGACGCAGCAACTAGAGGTATTTATAGACGTTTCTTTTCAAAGAAAAAGATGCTAGAATGGTCTACGGCATCACAGGTTGAAAGTAAAAAAAATAGTGAGCTTGGGAAAATATTATTTTATATTTCACAAATTATTATAGGCGCATTTTTGCTTATATTCGGTAGTTTATCACTAAAATTTATAGGCATATTATTTATTAGTGCAGTTTCATTATTGTCTGTATTAAGAAAATCACCAATAAAAAAGGAAGATGTTCCAGAATATATTTCATCTTATCTTACTATAAATCTTAAAAAGATGCTATCATATTATAATGATTTTGCAGGGGAGAAGGATAATTATCTTCCACCGGATAATATGCAAAAAACTCCAGCATATCGGGTTGCACATAGAACATCACCTACCAATATTGGGCTTATGCTGTTATCCTATCTGACTGCACGCGACTTCGGTTTGCTGGACAGTAAAAAGCTTTACACTATTATTGAGGCAACAATTAGTACAATTGAACGAATGGAGAAATATCATGGAAACCTCTACAATTGGTATGACACAAGGACTTTAAATATTTTACCCCCAGGGTTTGCATCAACTGTTGATAGCGGAAATTTTCTTTGTTGTCTTGTAACACTTAAAGAGGGTTTGAGGGAGTTTGTCACGGAACAAAAGGAAATTGCCAATTTAATTTTGCGCATTGAGACACTTATAGCCGCGACCGATTTGTCAAAATTCTATGATGAAAAAAGGCACTTGTTTTCAATAGGCTATGACGTAAACAGCGAAAGTTTAAGCAATTCCCACTATGATATGCTGATGAGTGAAGCGAGAATGACTAGCTATTTTGCGATTGCAAAGGGGCAAGTGCCGGTAAAACATTGGTCTGCCTTAAGCAGAACAATGTCACGTAGCTTTTTTCATTGTGGTCCAATTTCATGGACCGGCACGATGTTTGAATATTTTATGCCTGAACTATTGTTACATTGTATAAGTGGTTCAATAGGTTATGAGGCATTAAATTATTGCATCGACTGTCAAATCAATAGAGCCAAAAAAAATGAAATTCCGTTCGGAATTTCTGAGAGTGCAATATATGCCTTTGATGATTATTTAAACTATCAATATAGCCCAAATGGTGTGCAAAAACTTGCTTTAAAGAGTGGTATGGATGATGAACTTGTAATTTCACCCTATTCAAGTTACCTTACATTGTCTTTTGCATTAACAAAAAGCTACGAAAATCTCTTAAGACTTGATGGAATTCAAGCCTCAGGGCAATATGGACATTATGAGGCAATAGATTATACAAAGACAAGGGTACACAACAAATATGCTGTGATCAAAAGTTACATGGCGCATCATGTAGGGATGAGTATTGTCGCAATCAATAATACGCTTAATGATAATATTATGCAGAGACGATTTTTGAGTGACAGAGAAATGGATAGAGCTACAGAGTTATTAAACGAAAGAAATTCAGTAGGTGAAATTGTGTTTGAAGATTTATTTAAGAAAAAAACAAAGAAGCGTAACACTAAGAAACCAGATATATCAGAGTATGTTGGGGAACTGTTCCCTCAACAACCACGTGTAAAGCTTTTGACCAATACAGATATAAGTTGTGTTTTGACAGACAATGGGGCTTCCTTTATCAAAAGCAATCAAACGGATATTCTTAGACGACCTAGTGACTTATTACGAAACCCCAAAGGAACTTTTTGCTATCTAAAGTTCGGAGATAATATTTTTTCAACAACATTTGCTCCAAGCTATAATAATGAAGTAAATTATGAAACATCATTTTCTCAAAGTAGTGTGGAGTATTTTGCAAGAACTGACGATGTAAAAGTGAAAACGGAGGTACGATTGCACAGTATTCTGCCTTGCGAGCAGCGTGAAATAGTAATGGAAAACCGCAGTAAAGACAACGTTGATGCGACATTGCTATTTTATCTTGAACCGTGTTTGGCTAAGGAAGTAGATGATTTTGCACATCCGGCTTTTTCAAAGCTTTTCATCAATGTGTCGCGAGATGATGAAAGCAATACAATCATTGCAAAACGCAAAAAGCGTGGTAGCGAAGAAATTTATTATATGGCAGTTGGATTTAGAGATAATGTAAGTTTTGATTTTGAGGCTAATCGAGAAAATCTATTTAAACGCACCGGCGTTTCATCTGTAAAGCCTTCTGCTTTTACAGATGAATTTATCAGCAATAGTGGGGTTCCAGACCCATGCATTGCAATTAGAACCTCGTTGCAGTTTTCTAAAAATGAGACAAAGTCAATTTATTTATTAACATCAGTATCCACCTCAAAATCTGATGCAATTGCAAATATTGTTTCAATTCGCAAACAAGAACCCATTGATAGCGAAATATCAGCAACCTCTAAGTTGCTTCATTCTTCACTTGAACATCGGATAGGACAGACTATTCTACCACAAATATTATTTAATAAACGTGACTCAAGCAACAATCTAAACGCCATTGCAAAAAACAGACTAAATCCTCAAAACCTATGGCAACTTGCAATTTCAGGGGATTACCCAATTGTTTTGGTAGATGTTTTTTCCAATACTGATTTTGAACGTGTGGAGGTATATTTAAAATGTCACTCCTTATTTAAGCTTAGCTTTATCGACTTTGACCTAGTTTTTTTACACGACGNNCCATATCGCTACGAGAAGTCTTGTAAGAATTGAAGCACCAATTCAAAAGTATGTTCCAGTACAGATAAAAAATTGCGAGAAAGGTAAGACTAATATCAATGCACAACTTTCAGTTATTGGCGGAGAATTTGCAGAAGACAGTTTCTATGTTACCCAAAGCCCTAAGTTGCCATGGTGTCATATCCTATCAAACCCCACTTTTGGTACACTTGTATCTGACAAGGCATTAGGCTTCACATGGGCAATTAATTCGAGAGAAAATAAGCTAACCCCATGGTATAACGATACAATGCGTGACAATACAGGTGAAATGCTTGTATTAAAACTTGGTGACGATTATTATGACATTATAAATGGATCAGTTGCAGAATTCTCGCCAGAGTATGCAAGATACCATTCAACCGTTGGCAAGTTTAACATTATAACCACCATAACTGTCCCATCAAAAGGAATGATTAAGTATATTGATGTTGAAGTAACAAACAGTGGTGATTGTCAAAAGTCGTTTGAGCTTGCTTATTATGTTGAACCGACCTTGTCATTTAGCCGTAAAAATTCCCGTCATATTATCGGCGAGATGATAGATGGAGTTTTGTTGCTGCACAACCCATTTAACGTGTCAGTTTCCTCCCATATGGCACTCGCTTCCTGTAGTGACAGCTTTGAAATATGCTGTGACAGGGCTAGTTTACTTTGTGGAAGATGGGAAAATAATACGTTGCCTCCATTTTATGATAACTGTGCTTCAATTATTGTGAAAAAGACAATAGAGCCTCAAAAAACTCAGACAATCAGCTATGCAATGGCATTTGCTACTACAAAAAATGGGGTTCTAAAGCTAATTGAAATAAAGCCTAAAGAGAAATATACTCCTGAAAACTCCATTCAAATTGAAACTTCTGATAAAAGTGTTGATGCGCTTGTAAACACTTGGTTGCCATGGCAGACTGTATCTTCAAGGCTTTGGGGCAGAACAGGATTTTTTCAATGTGGTGGCGCTTATGGATTTCGTGACCAACTCCAAGATGTTTGTGGATATATGTTACTATCACCCAAAACAGCAAAAAGACATATTTTCCGTTGCTGCGCAAGCCAATTTGAAGCAGGTGATGTATTCCATTGGTGGCATACACTTCCAAGTAATGGCGCTGGAAAGAAAGGCATTCGCACACGCTATTCTGATGATATGGTGTGGCTGCCTTATACAGTTTTCCAGTATATCTTGCGTACAGGTGACTACTCAATCCTTGAAGTGAAAATCAGCTATCTTGTTGCTGACGAGTTGAAAATCGGACAAAAGGATAACTACATTGATGCTAGGTATACTGACTATAAGGAAACTGTGTATTCTCATTGTGCAAAGGCATTAGATAGAGCATTCAACCTTGGTAAGCACTCACTTGTAAAAATAGGAAGTGGTGACTGGAATGATGGATATAGTAATGTTGGAATAGATGGGGAGGGAGAAAGTGTATGGCTTTCACAATTCTTAGCTCACACAATGAACCTATTTTCAGCCGTATGTACCGAACGTAATGACACTACACTTGCACAAAAATATAAAAATTCTGCCAGTGAGTTGCTTAATGCAGTAGATAAACACGGTTACGATGGTGAATATTATCTACGCGCATTTTTCGATGACGGTGAAAAAATGGGAAGTAAAAACTCTGATGAATGTAGAATTGACTCGCTCCCACAAAGCTTTTCAGCCATTGCAAATATGCCTGATAAACAACGCATAAATTCGGCATTAAATGCTGCATTTGATAATCTTGTAGACAAAAAACAAGGAATTATAAAATTGTTTACACCATCATTTGATAAGAGCCACCAAGAGCCAGGTTATGTCAAAGGATATCCTACAGGTGTCAGAGAAAATGGAGGACAGTATACCCATGCTGCAGTTTGGTTTGCAATTGCAACAGCGCTCGAAAATATGCCAGATAAATTCTTTTGCCTAACAGAATTAATAAATCCTATCAAGAAATATGAAAACAAGGATGTTGCAGAGAAGTATTTGCTTGAACCATATTATATTGCCGCAGATATTTATACAAACGAGGATGCATATGGACGGGGTGGTTGGAGCATTTATACCGGAACGGCAAGCTGGTATTATCAGCTATTGGTTGAATACATGCTTGGGATTAAGCTTTCGAGCGACAGTATCAGCGTGACACCTATGCTTCCACCCAATATAGACGGATATAAAGCTGACATTAAATATAATGATAAGGCGATAAAATTGCATGTTAAATCCAATAAATCAAATGGTAAAATCATAAAGTTAACACAAAAAAATAATGTTATTGAACTCTAACCTATTTAATTTAAGTTATCCTATACTTATATCATGATATAAGTATAGGATAACGCTACTTTTATTGACAAACACAGCTTTTATTGGTATTATATAATTGTTATGTTATGCAATTAAGGCAGTTTCTATTGTCTTTATTAATATATTGACTATATTGGAGGGCTTGAAATGGTTAAAAGATGTTATGCCTGTATGAATCCTTTAGAATCTGACGTCTGCAAAAAGTGTGACCATAATAACTCAGATTTAACAACGATAAATGCGCAGCTTTTAAAGCCAGGAACTATAATAAAAGATAGATATTATATTGGGTTACCTATTGATCAGAATGGCGAGGGTGTAACCTATATCGGTTATGATAATACTCAAAATGAAAAAGTTAGAATTAGAGAATTTTTCCCAGATACCCTTTGCCATAGAGATGCAAAAACCAATGATGTGTTGTGCAACCTAGGCTTTGAAATTCAATATAAGTCGCTTATGACTGATTTTGTTGAGCTTTCAAGACAGCTAATTGGTATCACTGCAAACAATTCTCTTTTAAAAGCAAAGGAAATTTTGACTGATAACAGCACAATTTACACCGTTTATGAGGATGTTGAGGGAGTTAAGCTTACTAGATATCTCCGTGACAATGCCGGGGAATTAAACTGGGAGGAAACTGAAAATCTGTTTCTTCCACTGCTATATACAGTAAAACTTTTAAATTCCAACGGCATTATCCATAGAGGAATAAGCCCTGAAACTATTATTGTAACAAAAAATCATGAGTTGAAGCTATCTGGCGTATGTACAAGTGCGGTAAGAGCAATTAACTCGGAAGTTACAGCAGAACTTTTTTCAGGCTATGCTGCTCCGGAACAGTACCAAAAGTGCACAAGCCATGGTGAATGGACAGACGTTTATTCAATCTCAGCGGTGCTGTATAAAACACTAACAGGAACGATGCCTCAAAGAGCCGATATGCGTGATATTGATGACGAAGTGATGAAACCAAGGCAACTTAACCCTAACATCCCTATGGGGGTTTCAGAGGCAATTGCAAACGGTCTAGGGTACAGTAAGTCCAATCGTACTGTTTATGTCAAAGACTTAATAGGTGAGCTTTATGCGGCTACTGCGCCTATTCAACCGATTAACATTCATACTGAGTTTGAAGAAGTGCCAAACAAACCTAAATTCAGACTTCCAATATGGCTAATTGTAATTTTAGTGACACTGCCAATTATGTTAATTTTGTTCTTTGTGGCATATAATTTCGTTCTAGGTGGAGGTAGTAAAAATACTTCAAGCCNNTACTCTCTAGTAATATTTCGTCAGAAGACACTTCATCAGAGCCAGCATCAAGCAAAGAAACTTCTTCAAATGTTCCGACTGTTGTTGTTGAGGATTTTGAAGGTAAGTTATATGACGATGTAATAGTATCAGAATTTTACACTAAATGGTTTAAATTCAAACCTAAACTTGAGGTGTTTGATGAAACTGCACCTATTGGTGAAATAATTGATCAGAACATTGCAAAAAACAAGAGGGTTCCGGAGGGAACTGAAATTGAGCTTACAGTAAGTAAGGGAACGCAATTTGTAACCTTACCACCACTAACTGATTCAATGGGTGTTCCTATAACCCCAGAGCATTATAAGGCATTTCTAGTTGAAAATGGGCTAGAAGTGGTGATTGAATATGTTAATTCAAACAATACTCCAAGTGGACAGATTGACCATCTAAGCCATGAATTAGTGGTTATGGTTGACCGTGAAAAGGTAAAATCAATTACAATATTTGTAGCAAAATAAATGTGAGTATCGCAAACAGAGGGCAGCGGTTGCTGTCCTCTGTTTTTTTGTCTATGTCGCATACCTAAAGGAAGTAGTATCATCTAAGATAATGCTATTATGGTAAAAAGAGTAAAACTTTCAGTTTGCTATTGACAATAGTGAGCATACACTATATACTATAACATAGTCGATATAACCACAACATATTGTGGTTATATGTAAAATCAGAAAAATACTGGTGCTATCGGCTTCACAACTATGAGGAGGCAAAATATGATTACTACTATAACAAAGCGTGACGGGCGTTCTGTCCCTTTTAACCATGAAAAAATAGCAAAAGCAATATTTAAAGCAGCCCAAGCAGCAGGTGGAAAAGACTATGATGAGTCACTCCAACTGTCATACAGGGTTTGTGAATACATTGAAGAAGTGTTACATACAAAATCGCCAACTGTTGAACAAGTACAAGATGCAGTTGAAAAGGTGCTTATTGAAAGAGGGCA
>DBGA01000005.1 GCA_002295325.1 Ruminococcaceae bacterium UBA866
AATCTGGAGAGTATTTCTCCTGAAGTTGTTGACCTTGTTGAGAGTGTTCTTGAAAAGAAATTTGCTGCAATGGTTTCAATTAATATGCTTGAGCTTGGCGGCGTAAACTACATAGCTGACATCATGAAACACGTGGATAGAGGAACTGAAAAACGAATATTTGATNNAAAATCTGCAAACGAGGATGTAAAGAAGGTTATCTTCCAAAACATGTCTCAGAGAATGCAGGAGGCTATTCAGACGGATATTCAATATCTGCATAATATTAGAATTCGTGATGTTGAGGAAGCACAACAAAGCATCGTATNNAGGGTGGGGAGGATGATATCATTGTATAGAGTCCTTAAATACGTAGGTAAAATCGACTCAAATCAAGTGGTAGTCATCCCAGATGCGGATTTAGACGTTCGTGAATGCATTCCAGACGAAGTTGGAACAGTTGACGAAGTGACAGAGGTAATAGAAGAAATTACTCCCCAAGAACTAGCTGAAGCTGAGGCTCAGAATATACTTAATGATGCAAAGTTGCGCTGTATGGCAATGATAAAAGAAGCTGAAAATGAGACTAACAGCATTCGTGCAAGAGCATGGCAACAAGGATATGATGACGCTTTTCAATTACAGTTAAATGATATTGTGAGTTGTCTAAATCAGACACGCCAAACACTTACCGATATTCAAAAGTCACATAACAGTTATATAAATCAATATGAATCTAAACTTGGTCAATTTTCATTAGAAATAGCATCTTCTATTATGAAAAGAAAACTAGAGGTTGATCCGCTAATCATGTATGATTTGGTTGAGAATGTAATGTCCTCAATTAAAGACGCAAAGTGGGCAGTTGTTACACTCTCAAAAGAACTAGTGCCCCTAATTGAGATTTTGCAAAGTGAGTTGCCAGCTAGATGTCCGACAATCGCTAATTTGGAGGTTGTTNNAGCAGAATATCGTAAAGCTCTAAAATTGGGTGACTTGTATACCCACGAGGGCAAGATTGAGCAAATGGTTGGCATGACAGTGGAAGCAAAAGGCCTAAGCTGTAACATTGGCGACGTATGCGAAATTACTCTTGAGCAGAGCGAAAAAAAACTGATAGCTGAGGTTGTTGGATTTAAAGGAAATCGCGTGCTTTTGATGCCATATGGCGATACCGACGGTGTCGGATATGGTAGCACGGTGCGAAACTTAAATAAAAAAATGACGATAAAGGTAAGTGATTCACTTATTGGACGTATCGTTAATGCATTAGGAAATCCAATTGACGATCTCGAACCTATCCTAGATGGGGTAGAGTGTTCAATTAGTGGAGAGGTATCAAACCCACTGGCTAGACCTCGAATTAGCACACCAATTGAGATGGGCGTACGAGCGATAGATGGGCTTTTAACCATAGGCAAGGGTCAAAGAATGGGTATTTTTGCAGGAAGTGGTGTTGGTAAGAGTACCCTTATGGGTATGCTTGCAAGGAACGTAAAGGCTGATGTTAACGTCATTGCCCTAGTCGGTGAAAGAGGACGTGAGTTGGTTGAATTTATCAATCGTGATTTGGGAGAAGAGGGTGCTAAACGCTCAGTTTTAGTAGTTGCTACTTCTGATGAACCTGCGATGATGCGTTCTAAATGTGCCCAAACAGCTACTGCAATTGCAGAGTATTTCCGAGACCAAGGTAAGGATGTTCTTTTGATGATGGACTCTTTAACACGTTTTGCTATGGCACAGCGTGAAATTGGGTTAAGTGTTGGCGAACCACCTGTTGCCCGTGGATATCCACCATCTATCTATACGGCTCTACCAAAATTATTGGAGCGTTCGGGCAACTTTGAAAAAGGTTCTATCACTGGTATCTATACAGTGCTTGTTGAGGGTGATGATGCAAACGAACCCATTTCAGACACTGTACGAAGTATTATTGATGGACATATCATGCTTTCTAGAAAGATTGCTATGCAAAATCATTATCCTGCAATTGATGTTTTGGCAAGTGTTAGTCGTCTTATGAATGATATTGTAAGTCCAACACATTCAAGCGCAGCAGGAAGATTTAGAAATCTATTATCCTTATACCGTGAAAATCAAGATTTAATTTCAATTGGCGCATATAAAAACGGAAGTAATCCTGAGCTTGATTTTGCAATTCAGCATATTGGAGCAATGAATGATTTTTTAAAGCAACAAGTTGATGTAAAATGCAGTTTTGAGGATATTGAAGGCTTGCTTAACGCATCTATTAAATAAGAGGAGTGTCTAAGATGAAACGGTTTGAATTTTCACTTAGAAGAATGCTCTCATATAAAGAACAAGCCAAGGGTTTAGAGAAGAATAAGCTTGCCCAATTAATGGCTAAAAAGCATGAATTAGAGGACTTGGTAGAATCTCTTAAGCTTGAGTCAATTAAGCTTTCTAATAAAATATTAAAAGTAACACAAAGTGGTGTAAGTTCAATTGAACTTTCCAATTATAACTTTCAACTACAAAACAATCGAATGTATTTAAAGCAGCTTGCTGATGAGCTATATACTGCATCTCTTGCAGTTGAAGAGCAACTTAAAGTGGTTATTGTAGCCACACAAGAGGTAGAGGGTTTAGAAAAACTCAAGGAAAAGCAGTATGAAGAATACTTATACGAGGATATGAAAGCACAGGATCTTGTCGTTTCCGAGTTTGTTTCCTCCAAGCTTGCAAGAGAAAAGAACAGCAATTAGACTTTGGTCTATATAATCCAATATGGATTTGATATAGAAGAATTTTAGGAAAGGAGGTAAAAAAGATGGAAAGTTTTAGAGTACAGCAAGATATCGCCATGGGCAAAACCACAGTAAAAGGACAGTCTAAAAATCAACAAGCTATCATTAACGGAGATTTTTTTGCTGCATTTTTACAGCTTATCACACAAGGTGGGCAAGAGGGAGAATTAGATATTCTTTCACAAGTTATAGGGTCTGACACAGAAGAAAATGCACAGGCAATGGAAATGATGGCTGGCTTGTTGAGNNCAGCGTTAAAAATGGTGCTGAAAATTCAGAATTAATGAACAATGTGAAACTGTTGCAGGAATTAATGATGGCACAAGGCGGCGGGAATGGAAGCAAATCACCTATTAACGAATTGAATGCAATCTTATCGAATGTAGGGCAAAACCCGTCACAAAATGCAAAACAGCTTGATGAATTAAGTTTTGGAAGGCAAATGCAAGGCTTTGGTGACATAAAACAAATGCAGGCAGATATTGAGTTAAACACAGTAACTGCTAAGGATAGTTCTAATTCCTCCGAAATGCTATTTCAAGGGGATATGAATTTCCAAAATGCTATAATGCAAGCTCAAAAGCTTATGAAAGGTCAATCTAAAGAGTCTTTGGAGATATCAGATGACCCTAGCGTAGACGCCTTACAACAGGCAATTGGCCAGAGCAAATTTGACACAGTTTTAAACGATAAGCAATTGTCATCATCTCAAACAGCCGTTGATGTTGCAGATTTGGCAGAGCAAGTAAAAAANNGGTGGAGCGTTGGGTGAGCGAAAAGAGTTTTCAGTTAAGCTTAAACCCGAGGGATTGGGCGAGGTTACTATTAAATTAATAGAAAACCAAAACAAAATGACGGTGAGTATTGTTGCAGCAACCAGTGAAGTAGCGAAACTCCTAAATAATGAGCTTTCAACCCTTCGTGAAACAATGCGAGCAATGCAAATTGATGTAAGAGATGTAGCAGTACAGCCACAAAATGACTTTGGCAGTATGCAACAGAATTTACAGCAACAGATGTCCCAAGGGCAATTTCATCAATTTGGAGAAAATAGGCAGAGTAACAGACTGTTTTCCGAGTTTGATGACACATTGGAACCTGATCTAATGGGTATAGAACCTTCATATTTAATGAATGAGAAAATGAATATTTATGTTTAAAGAAAGGAGTGGATAGATTTGGGAGATATCAATGAATTAGGC
>DBGA01000087.1 GCA_002295325.1 Ruminococcaceae bacterium UBA866
GGGTCCATTCCTTGCCATATCAGATGGCTAGGGTCAAAGTTCACACCAATCTCGTCACCAACTGCAGCACGAAGTTTTAGGGCAGTTTCAGTGTTGTAAACGCAAAAGCCCGGGTGCATTTCAAGTGCAAATTTATGCACATTATGCTTTTTAGCAAATTCAACTTTTTTCTTCCAGTATGGAATCAAAACCTCGTCCCATTGCCAATTTAATATCTTCCCAAAATCCTCTGGCCAAGGACAAGTAACCCAGTTAGGGTATTGTGAAGTTTCAGAATCACCAGGGCAACCTGAAAAAGTATTAATTACTTCAACTCCCAATTTTTCAGCAAGCAAGATTGCATCTGTTAATTGGTCGTCAAATGATTTTGCTATTTCCTTATTTGGGTGAACTGGGTTTGCATGACAGCTCAAAGCACTAATTGTAACATTGTATTTTTTAATAAGAGCTTTGAATTCTTCAAGCTTGTTATCGTCATGAAGCAAAATCGCTGGATTTGCATGAGCTGCTCCAGGATATCCTCCACAGCCAAGTTCAACTGCTTCAACACCTCTTGATGTTAAGTATTGCAACACCTCTTCCAATGGCTTATCGGACATAAGGTTTGTTAAAACGCCTAATTTCATTTCATAACCTCCATTATTTAGTATTTATCGTATCTTTATCCTACTTCATTAAGTTAACCATAGCAGCATAGTCTTTAGTAATTGCTTCCACTTGACCCGTTGCACTTTCATTTGCCTCTGACTCAGCGACAGCCCAAGCCATATTGTGTTTCTTTGCAAATTCAAATACTGAAACGATATCAACAGCACCCTCAGAAAGTGTTGTCGATTGCTCTCCAATGCCATCTTTTGCGTGAAAAATCTCAACACGATCAGCATATTTTGTTAGATACTTCACTGGGCATTCGCCACCACGATAAACCCAATATGCATCAAATTCAAGACTAAGCATATCCGCAGGAACTTCCGACGCTAGAATATCAATTAAATAGTCTTCTCCGTCTTTTACGAACTCATGTGCATGGTTGTGATAAAAAATCTTCATTCCGGCAGCCTTGTATTTTGGTGCTACAGCTTTGATTTTTTCAGCAAGCTCGACAACATCTGCTCTTGTTTTTAGAGCGTACCCTGGGCAGATTATGCGAGTGTTTCCAATTGTCTTGTGAAAAGCGATTGTTTCCTCTGTTTGGTCAACTATTAGGTCTGCACCGACGTGCGCACCCAACACTTCAAGATTATATTTTTTTAACATGTCTGCAATTTGCTCCGCTGAATAATCAAAAAAACCTGCAAACTCTACTCCTTCGTAGCCAATATTCGCTACAGTTTCAAGTGCTTTCTCCATACTTTCTTTTGCAAGTTCTCTAATTGCGTACATTTGAACGCCTTTTTTCATGGTAGTACCTCCCCTTATTATTTAAACATGAAACCTCTAATGAGTTTAATTGTGTATTCAATGCCCTTTTCACCAAGCTCATCTTTCCATACGGAAGAATGTGGCTCAATGCTCAATGTTCCATCATAGCCAACAGCATAAAGTGTCGCCATAAAAGCACCCCAGTTGGTTTGGTCTAAACCTGCCGGCGGGTCATCAAAACGCTCTCCGTCAATGACTAGACTGCCTTTAATATGTATATGTGCAAAACGATTGCCCCACTTTTTCATCTCGGACAGATAATCTCCGCCTGCATAAATGCAGTGTGATGGATCAAATTTGATAAACAAATCCTTTAAGTGCCCATGGACAACGCTCCAAGCCGGGTCACAGGTTACGTAGTTATTCCAACGACAATTGTTTGTCGCAATTTTAATGTCATATCGTTTTCCAATTTCAATTAATTTTTCAAAATAGGAGATAGCCGCAGTATAATTTTCATATAGCGAAATTTCTTCTACATAGTTGCAATTGGTCACATAAACAGGACAGTTAAGCTTTGCGGCCGCTTTAATAAGAATTTCGTCAGCATTAAGTTCCTCTATATTATGAGAACCGTCATTGTTAATCTTATTCGCACCCCAACGGCCAACTGAACCCACGAAAAGGTCTAACTCTTTAAGCGAGGAAATAATGTTATCTGTTTCATCATAAAACTCTTGATAGCGATTATCCTTATCGAAGTTTACACAAAATTCTACAAAATCAAGTCCCATTGCTTTTATTTTTTCAAAATTTTTAGCCTTAAAGTCGGGGCTAATAATTCCAAGTTTCATAATGCTTCTCCTTATCGTAATTTAACTAAAATTAGTCGTTAAAATACACTGGTTTGCCTGTTTTTGCTGATTCATAAATTGCTTCAAGAATACGAGTTACAACAACTGCTTGCTCTGGTTTTACTCTTAGTTCAGTACCTTTTAGGATAGCATCATAGAAGTTTCTGCACTCCATATCAGAATTGCTCATTTTCTTTCCGTCATAGAAAGCTACGCCACCAGCTGATAAGTCAGGTGTCTCTGTAACTTGCTTATTATGTTTAACAGTGTTAAATCTAAGCTTTGTACCACCATCAAGCATATCAATACCGCCCTTAGTTCCACAAAGCGTCGTCATAGCTTCGCCAACATCTAATGTATTAAGAGCCCAGCTTGCTTCAAGAGTAATTGTTGCACCATTTTCCATTGTAATAAATCCAAATGCTGAATCCTCAACTGTAAACTCTTTTGGATCCCAATCGCCCCAAGCGTTTGCTGTATTTGTTTGGTCGCCTAACTTTTTATATACTGTTCCTACCACCATTTTTGGTTTGTAGTTGTCCATTTCCCATAGTGTCATGTCTAGAGCATGAGTTCCGATATCTATCAGTGGTCCGCCACCTTGCTCGTCTTCGTTTAAGAATACTCCCCAAGTTGGAACTGCGCGACGTCTAACCGCATGTGCTTTTGCATAGTAAATCTCGCCTAACTCGCCAGCATCAACCATTTCTTTTGCATATAGTGAAGCTGGACTACATCTATTTTGATAACCGACAGTAAGGATTTTGCCTGTTTCTTTTGCAGCATCAACCATTTCTTTTGCTTCTATGTAAGTTTTCGCCATTGGTTTTTCGCACATAACGTGTTTGCCTGCATGAAGTGAATCAACAGTGATGAAGCTGTGCTCCTTGTTTGGAGTCAAAACGTGAACAACGTCAATTGTTTTGTCAGCGATTAGCTCTTTATAATCTGTATAAACCTTTGCATCCTCTGTACCATATTCTTTCGCAGCCTTTTGTGCTTTTTCCTCAATAATATCGCAAAATGCAACCATCTCAACCTCATCAATGTTTTTTAGTGCAGGCAAATGTTTTCCAATAGCAATACCTCCACAACCAACAATACCAACTCTTAACTTTTTCATAAATCTCGTCCTCTCTTATTTTCATTTACCGATTCTCTCTCGATAATTTGGTGACCTAAAATTATTTGTGATTTTTCTATTAGGGTTTTGTTTATCTTTTTGAGCAATAGCTCCATTGCTTTATATCCAATTTCATATTGGGGTTGCCTTGTTGTTGTTATAGAGGGCATATATATTTGCGAAAGCTGCGTGTCATCAAATCCCATAATAGAAATATCATCTGGAGTATTAATTCCACTTTGTGCAAAAGTTTTAATTGCTCCTGCTGCACAGCTATCTGATGAACAAAAAATCGCTGTTGGCATTTCTTCTTGCCCTAACAACATCCTTGCCGCCCTAATTCCAGAATTAAAACTGAAGCCTTCTCTCAAAACCCACTCTGCTTTTAACTTTATATCATTTTCAAGCAATGCCCTTTTATAGCCAGCACATCTTACAACTGATGAGTTATAGATATCTCCTGCGCCAAAATACGCAATCTTGGTATGACCTTTTTTTATTAGATAACTAACCGCCTCATAGGCTGCTTGTTCATTATCTATTGAAACCTGCGGTGTATCAAACTGTGGATTGGGTTCACACGCTTGCACCACATTGATTCCACTAAGTTCACGACTTAACGTTTCACCATCTTTTTCTACCGTCAAAAACACTGCACCATCTACAAGCTTTGTCTTTAACATTTGCAGATATTGTTCCTCAATCGACACATCTCCATGTGTCATACATACCATTACGGTGTAGCCCTCTTTGATTGCACACTCCTCAATCCCTTTTACCACTCGAGAGTAAAATTGGTTTGAAATGGTGTTAAGCATCACAAGAATTTTTTTTGTTTCAAGCCGCCTTAAATTCCTCCCCAGCATATTAGGACTGTAATTAAGGGCTTCAACTGCCTGCACAACGCGCTCTTTTGTTTCATCTTGCACATTGTTTTCGTTATTGATAACCCTTGAGACTGTGGCTACTGAAACTCGGGCCATTTTTGCAACATCTTTTATTGTAGCCATATAACCACCTTAATGTAAATTTATTTTGGTGTGACAGACAATGTAACGCATTACATTGTCTGTCATCTTGAATGATACTACAATATCAGCCCATTGTAAACACTTTTTCATAATTAATATTGCACAATATTAATTATGAAATATTGTTTAAATTGACATAACGCAGTAAAAATATATTGTATTAATGCGTTATATCAATTTATTGTAAAATATGTGAAGACTTTATCATCGCTTGTTCGTTTATATTAATACAAAGCACATATTTCCTGTAATTTATGGAAATAATATAATATTGTGTATATATTTGGGGAGGACAAGTCTATGAATATAAAAGTTTTAATTTACGCTGAGGCGAGTAGGGTGATTAAAATATCTGGTATTGGATGTGCTGTTGCTCATCAAAAGCGTGCACTAGAATTGAATGATGTTGAATATACGTCAAATCCCAAAGAGGACTTTGACGTTGCTCATATTAATACATACGGGTTTGCTTCAAGAAGAGTTGCAAAAAAAGCAAGGCGACAGGGCAAGCTTGTTGTTTATCATGCTCACTCAACCGAAGAAGATTTTAGAAATTCATTTATTGGCTCAAACCTGATTGCGAAACTTTTTAAGAAATGGATTGTTTCTTGCTATAATCTTGGTGATGTCATTATAACACCCACAGAGTATTCAAAAAAGCTTTTAGAGGGCTATGGTATAAAAAAACCAATTTATGCAGTTTCTAACGGCATTGACCTATCTTATTATGAGAAATCCGCTACCGATAGGGCTGATTTTAGAAAAGAGTTTAACTACAGCGAAAATGATAAGATTATTATGTCCGTTGGTCTATTTTTTGAGCGTAAAGGACTTTTAGACTTTGTGAAAATGGCTGAGTTAATGCCTGAATATCAATTTATTTGGTTTGGCAAAACTCCACTTTGCTCTGTTCCACTTAAAATAAGAAAAGCAGTCAAAACCAATTTACCAAACTTAAAATTTGCTGGGTTTGTTAGCCCAGCCATCTTGAAAAAAGCTTATCATGGTGCAGATTTATTTGCATTTTTGACCAAAGAAGAAACTGAAGGAATTGTTTTATTGGAAGCACTTGCAAGCCGTCAAAACGTGCTCATTAGGGATATCCCAATCTATGAAACATTTTTAACAAACGGTAAAAATGTTTATAAGGCGAACGACCTCGAAAGCTTTTGCTATACCACTAGGGCAATTTTAAATAAGACTCTTGTTTCTCTCACCGACAGTGGTTATGAGGCTGTTTTTGACAAGGATATCGCCGAAATTGGCACAACCCTCACAGAGCTATATGAACACCACTACAAACTATGCCGCAAAGCAATTATCTATCCAGTATTGGCTTAATAACGCTAGTGTTTTTTAAATGGGCATACAGTTCAATTGAACTGTATGCCCATTTTATATTTACGATTAAACTCACTACATATCCTCTAAATACCAACTTGGTATTGGATTTTTCATGCCATCATAGTATTCAAGTATTCCTTGTGCTTGCCTTATCATGACATCAATATCATCCTGCCCAAAGGGGATAGCCCAATAGATAGACGAAAGGGTGTTGCTTGAAATATATAATGCTAGCAACTTGAAAAATTCAATCGGGGGTTTCCCCTCGAAATAACCGTTTATTCGCCCAGATGCAAAATATCTACTGCAATCAACACACCAAACAATGCGATTAAACTCTTCCCACGGGTCACCGTAGTCAAGACGGTTAAAATCAATTACCGATAGCTCGCCTGTAGCCGACACAATCATATTACCTACATGAAAATCGCCGTGGTGGAAAGTTTGTGGGCGATTTTTAAGCAAATACCTATTTTGTTCGATATAATTAAGGATTTTTTGGTCTTTCTCAATTTTTATCCCACATTTATTGTAAGCTTCGATTTTGGAGTTTATTTTTCGATTAAAACGTGACTCCCAATCCTCTTGTGTCTGTGGTGCAGGGATTGAGTGAATTTTTTTCAATAGTTGTCCTACCTTTAGTCCAAGTACATATTGCTCTTTTGGAGAAAGAGTGGGCAAAACTTCCTCTGCATCTTTTCCATCTATCCAGGAAAGAAGCATATACACACTCCTACCATCATCACAAATTCCAAAATCAACTGGTATCGACATAGGTATGCCTAGCTTTGCAACAGAACAAACAGCATTATATTCTGCCTTTTTCTTTTCAAGTTCAGTTATATCAGAAATACGTAGCAACAGCTTTTCTCCATTTACAGTCTCTATGTAATATTTCTTATCAGTTGACCAACCCTTATTGATAGGTTCAATTTTTGAAAATGATTGATATTGCGGAATATCATGCATATAAAATCACTCCTTTTTTATGCTTTTCATTTTTAAACTTCTATTCCACCCCGTGCATGAATTCCCTTATCATAGGGATGCTTTACTTTTTTTATATCACAAACATAATCTGCAATTTTTATGAATTCCTCGTTTGGATTTCTTCCCGTCATAACCACCTCGATTTGGGGTGGTTTATTTTTTATAAAGGATAATAGCATTTCATAATCTATTAAGTCTGTGCTGATTGCACCAAAAACTTCGTCTAAAATGAGCACATCGCACTCGCCATCTTCACAAAGTGAGATTGCATTTTCTAGCGGCTCATTGTGGTTTTTGGTGACTATCTTCTTTTGCTCGTCATTCATTGCAAACGAAAAGCCAGCCACTTCTTTGCCTGAAAGTATCGTTACATTTTTAAAAGTGCTTAAAGGTTTTAGTTCGCTACTATTTCCATCCTTTAAAAACTGTGCAATGACTACACGATAGCCATACCCAACCGCCCGTAGAGCAAGTCCCATAGCAGCAGTTGTCTTGCCTTTTCCGTCACCACAATAGATGTGCATTAATCCAAGTTCATTTTTCATTGTCGTTAAACCTCCTTATTATAAACTTCTAGATACCTCTGAAACTATCTGTAATCAGCAAAAGTTTTCAACAACTAAAGCTCTATTATACTCAAAACTTTTAATGAATTAAGCGTCACAATGGTGTCAAATAGAGTGGAAAAGCTCTAACACAATTACTGCGTTAGAGCGGTTATACCTTATAGTTTCACAAAAAATTCCTCATACCAAACAAGGAAAGAGAAGACTGCCCAAATTTTAGCAACACAATGGGGCTTGCCTGTCCTATGGTCATCTAATAGCCTTGTAATCTTACTTACATTAAAAAACTTATTTGCTACATCATTGGTAAAATATGATTTTACAAGGTCATAATATCTGTCCTCTTTTAACCACTCGGGTAAAGGTAGTGGAAACGCAAGCTTTTTGCGGTTTGCACTAGTTGGATTAATCTGCCTGTTGGCAGCTTTTCTAAGAGCAAGCTTGGTATTTTCCTCGCTCACCTTGTATTTTGTTGGCAAAGTCCTTGCAACATTAAATATTTCAATATCAAGGAATGGAACTCTGAGCTCTAGAGAATGTGCCATACTCATTTTGTCGGCTTTGAGTAGGATTTCTTGTACCATCCAAACGTGGATATCCATATATTGCATCTTTGCAATATCGTCCATATCTTTTACCTTGTCATAAAAAGGCTTGGTGTAATATTGCGGTCTTTTTACATCATATTGCTTTTTAAGTATCTTTTCACGCTCGCCAACCTTGAATACGTTTGAGTTTCCTAGATAACGCTCCTCAACAGGTTGACTTCCTCTGATAATAAAGTTTTTACCCTTAAAATCAGGCAAACCTTTTGCAACAACTGCCGCAGATTTACGCAAAAAGCTAGGAACTCTCTTTTGATATTTCCTAACTGCAATAGGCTCTTTGTAAACATTATATCCGCCAAACATCTCATCTGCACCCTCACCCGAAAGTACAACCTTGATGTCTTTTGCTGCACGCTCCGAAATAAAGTAAAGCAGATTTGCGCTAGGGTTTGCAAGTGGCTCGTCAAGGTGATATTGTACCTTGCCTACATTTGCAAAATATTCCTCGCTGGTAAGACGCTTTTCATAGTTTTCAACATGAATTTCATCAGCCAGCATTTTTGCATCTGCCGCCTCACTGTAACGGGTATCATCAAACCCAATGGTATATGTTTTTACGTCTTGCAGCTTTGAAAGTTCACTGGCAACATAGCTTGAATCGACACCACTTGAAAGAAAACAACCAACCTCGACATCGGCAATTTTATGCGCCAAAACACTCTCTTTGAAGGTCTTTTCAATGTCATCAACAAAGCTCTCAAGGGGTTTATCATTGTCAATATCAAACTCCGGTGTATAATAACGTTTAACTATCATATCACCACCCTTATACTCATAATAATGTGCAGGTGGAAGCTTATAGACATTTTTGAAGAATGTTTCATAGCCTGGCACACAAGCAAAAGTAAGATAGTTTGGCAAACAATCCTCGTTAAGCTCTTTTTTAAACTCAGGGTGAGAAAGAAAGCTTTTTATCTCGCTACCGAACAGTAGGGAATTACCCATTTGCGCATAATAATAGGGTTTGATGCCGAAATGGTCTCTAGCACCAAATAGCTTTTTCTTTTTTTTGTCCCAAATGGTGAATGCAAACATTCCACGAAGTTTATTTAGCAATGCCGCCCCATATTCTTCATAACCATGAAGCAACACCTCAGAGTCGGTCAATGTTTTAAAAATATGTCCTTTTTCAATCAAACCTCGTCTTAAAACTTGATAGTTATAAATTTCACCGTTAAAGATAAGTGCCATGGAGTTATCCTCATTGAGAAGAGGCTGTGTTCCGCCCTCAAGGTCAATGATACTTAGGCGAACAAACCCCAAAGCCACATCATCATCAACATAACTCTCGTGGGAATCAGGCCCCCTGTGTTCAATTTTTTTGAGCATCTCTTTGATGATTTTTTCTTTATTACTACATTTACTGCTAAATCCTACAAATCCACACATTCATTAGGAGCATGATGCCTTGCCCATATCGCAAAAGCTGACATGAATAAACAGCACTTATGCCCTCGTCCCACCTTTCATTTTAACTTTTTTATTTGATACTCAAATAAATTGGCAATCCTGTTTCGTCCTTTATTTGCTCAATATCGCCCTGAATTAGCGGGAGCATATATTCTACAATTTCAGCTTGCACCTTTTTATCATCTAAGTCAAACCAAGATTCTGGAACATCCTTTGCCTTATTTGCAATATCAGCTACATCTGTAGCAGAAATTTCTACAGTATATGGATTATTTTTGATACGCTCAAATATCATAGTAATTCCGGTTTGTCCTTCAATTGCTGCCTCAACAGCCCTTTCGCCAATCAGCCTCGCCTCGTCTATATCGGTTTTAGACGCAAGATGAGATGCACAGCGTTGCATTACATTAAGCTCAACAGAACGCACCTTACAGCCCACTTCTCTCATAACTAGCCCCTCGAGATACTTTCCAACTCCGCTTAAATAAGTATGCCCAAAACTGTCAACCGCTCCACTTTTGGTACACATTCCAACATAATTATCTGTTTTATCTTTAATTCCCTCGCTGACAACGCAAATCACTGATTTTTCGTTTTCAAGCGTGAGATTTATTTTCTTAATAAATTCATCTTCGTCAAATTCCACCTCAGGTATTGCAATGATATGAGGTGCAGTTTTGCCCAAAAATCGAGGGAGTGCCGCTGCCAGTGTAAGCCATCCGCTGTTTCTTCCCATAATTTCAACAATTACAACACTCGGAACAGGATAGATTTCGCTGTCTTTAATAATTTCGCTCATTGTATGATAAAGATATTTTGCAGAACTTCCAAACCCTGGCGTATGGTCTGTTACAGGTAGGTCGTTATCTATCGTTTTCGGCACGCCGATTACTTTGATTGAAGAATTTTTTTCTTTAAAATATTTAGAAAGTTGTAGCACAGTGTCCATTGAATCATTTCCACCAATATAAAAAAGATAGCCGATTTCATGTTTATTCAGTACTGCTTCAATTGCTTCAAAGCTTTCAGGTTTAAGCTTATGTCGGCAAGAGCCTAATGCCATTGCTGGAGTTTGCTGTAGAAGTTGTAGGCTTTTTTCATCAGAAAATTTTGATAAATCTACAATATTGTCGTTTATTACACCCTCAATACCATGTAGTGCACCATATACTTTTCCAAAGTGATTACTCTTTGATGCTGCACAAATGATACCTGCAAGTGATGAGTTAATTGCAACGCTTGGTCCGCCGGATAATCCGATTAATATATTATTTCCCATAAATCCTCCGTTAATATATATGCTATTTTACAATCTGCATATATTATTTAATTATACACGAGTTATGGTTCTTTTGCAAATGTTTATATTATGGATATCGTGAAAAAACAGGTAGCATTATGCTACCTGTTTTTTTAAAGTTATATTATACAGTTTCATCTTGTAGTGTAAATGTTTTATCAAAGAAATTAGCTGGAACTTCTGAATGTTTACCACCAAGCTTAATGCCAATAAGTGTGCCAATAACGCAAGCAACGAATGAAGATGCCATTGCAATTACACCAAAAAGCGGAGCATTTGCTGTGTTAAAACCAGAGAAGATGGCAAGGAAAATAGAAATTGAAGCACCACCTATCATGCCAAACCAAGCGCCCATTTTGTTCATCCTTTTCCACCATAGTCCAAGTAGATAAGGGGCTAAGAATGCACCTGAAACTGTGCCCCAACTAAATGACATTAATAGTAAAATCGGAGTTTTTACTGCTGCAATTATGTAGGATAAAATGATAAATACCAAACACATAGCCCTTGTTAGAGTAAGGGTCTTTTCTTTTGTGATTTTTGAGTTTTTGCGTCCTGCAATGAGGTCAATTGAAATGGTAGCACAGGAAGTAAGTGTGATACCCGAAAGGGTTGACACCGATGCTGAAAGTACCAGAATTAAGACTATCCCAAGCAGTAGTGCTGGCAATGCATTGTTTAGCATAGTTGGTATCATTTGATCATGAATTGAGTTTGGGACTTCTGTGAAAAACAAGCGGGTAAGTGAACCAACAAAGTATGCACCAATCGAGATAATTGCAGCAAACCCTGTTGAAATAATTGTGCCTGCTTTGATTGCTTTATCATTTGCAACGCCATAGAATTTCTGTATCATCTGTGGCATTCCCCATGTGCCGACACTTGTAAGCAAGCAAAGTCCCACAAGTTTGAGAATTTGCCCCCCGTCAAGGCTTAATACCTCTTGTTTATCCATGATTTCCATTAAGCGAGGAATTCCCTCGGATAATCCACCAACTTGATCCGAACGAATGATGAAAAACACCATTAGGAGTACTCCACCTATCATCACAATACCCTGTATTAAGTCTGCGGAAAGAGAGGCAATATAGCCACCAGCAACAAGGTAAACCGCCGCAATACAAGCGATTGCAACCATTGCCCACATATAGTTAATTCCAAGCACAATCTCGCACAAATAAGATAGCCCCGAGTATACGCTTGCTGAGTATGGTATCATAAAAATAAATATGATAATTGCGGCAAAAGTTTTCATGTTTCTGCTTTGGTAACGTGCCTCAAACAATTGAGGCATCGTTTTTATCTTTAGTCGCCTTGTAACGTCCCTAGTTTTAGCAGCAAGAAGTTTCCAGGCAAGATATGCACCTAACGCGGCATTTGATACGCCAATTAAAACTGCCCACAGTCCAAAGTCCCAGCCTGACCGACCAGCATATCCAATAAATAATACAGCAGAAAAATATGTTGTTCCATATGCAAATGCAGACATCCAAGGCCCTGCTTTTCGTGAGCCGACAACGAAATCCGTCAGAGTTTTTGTTTTTCTTGCACTTTTAACGCCAACTGCTACCATGGCGATTATATAAAGTGCAATCACCGCCCATATTTGTACTAGCCTAAAATCCACAACACATCACTCCTTATTATTTTTCCTTTATTAGTTTAAAGCTTTTACTCACTAAAGTACTTTAATAATATATCATACCCTATTGTAAAATGCAATAGGGTAATTAAAATCATTTCATATTCTTTACAATATTCTATTTTTCGTGTACTATAGATTATAGTAATAATAACCTCTATGGTGCCCGAAATCAAAGATTTCGACCATAACGAGAACATTGAATCACGGGTATTTATTTGCTACGCAAATATTTTTTATGATATAACAGATTGGAAGATAGCATATGAGCAAACAACGCATAACGTCTAAACAAGCACAATCGCTGATTGGATCCTCTGTGTCCCTGTTTTTTGTTGGGGTAGGTTTGTTTTCCCTAATTCCAGCAACTGGAGCTTTCGGAGTCCTCTGGACACTATTTGCATCTGTGATGTGCATATTAAATATAATGAATGCACTTCCTAAAAAGGGAGTTGCTAGCGGTCAAACTACTGTTGAAGATAATAGAATAAATAATAGCACCCCTGCAAAAAATTCACAGTCAAGCCCAGAGGAAAGGCTACTTTCGTTAATGGAATTATATAAAAACGGACTTATTGAAAAAGAGGAATATGATAAAAAAAGAAAGTCTATTATAGAATATTTATAAATTTATTAAAAAACACAGGGCATTTAAAATGCCCTGTGTTTTTTATTTTTATGTTATCTCGATAATTGTCTAAAGGGTCGGCTTAGTACATTCCGCCCATTCCGCCGCCCATAGGAGGAGCCATAGGCTCATCTGATTTTATGTCAGCAACAAGACTCTCTGTCGTTAATACCATGGAAGCCACTGATGCTGCATTTTCAAGAGCACTTCTTGTAACCTTAGTTGGATCAACAATTCCAGCTTCCATCATGTCTACATAAGTTTCATTGTAAGCATCAAAACCAAAGCCAATTTTGTCTTCATCCATAATTCTGTTAATGATAACGCTTCCCTCAAGTCCAGCATTCAAAGCAATTTGACGAATTGGCTCTTCTAGTGCTTTACAAACAATAGAAACACCGGTTTTCTCATCGCCAAAAGTAGTTGCAATCAGCTCTAGAACAGTAGGAATAACATTAATAAGTGCAACACCACCACCTGCAACAATACCCTCTTCAACAGCCGCTTTTGTTGCAGCAAGAGCATCCTCTATACGAAGTTTTTTCTCTTTCATTTCAACTTCACTTGCAGCACCAACTTTGATAACTGCTACACCGCCAGAAAGTTTTGCAAGTCTTTCTTGCAATTTCTCTCTGTCAAAGTCAGAAGTAGTTGTTTCAATTTGTGATTTAATTTGAGAAATTCTTGCTTTAATAGCCTCGCCGTCGCCTGCACCATCAACAATGATAGTGTTTTCTTTTTGAATTTTAACTTGTCTAGCTTGACCTAGTTGGTCTAGAGTAGTTTCTTTCAAGTCTAAGCCCAATTCGTCACAAATTACTTGGCCACCAGTCAAAATTGCGATATCTTGTAGCATTTCTTTTCTTCTATCGCCAAATCCTGGAGCTTTTACAGCAACACAAGTAAATGTACCACGAAGTTTATTCACGATAAGTGTAGCAAGAGCCTCACCCTCAATATCTTCAGCGACAATAACAAGCTTTTTGCTAATTTTAACAATTTGCTCAAGCAACGGCAAAATATCTTGAATATTTGTAATTTTTTTATCGGTAATCAAGATTAAAGCGTCATCAATAACAGCTTCCATCTTGTCTGTATCAGTTACCATGTAATGAGAAATGTAGCCTCTATCGAACTGCATACCCTCAACAATTTCACTGTATGTTTCGGCAGTCTTTGCCTCTTCAATAGTGATAACACCATCAGCAGTTACTTTTTCCATTGCCTCAGCAATCAGGTTTCCGATAACCTCGTCGCCTGCTGAGATTGTAGCAACTCTAGCAATATCAACTGAGCCATTTACAATTTTAGAATTCTTAATGATTTCCTCTACTGCAACAGTAACAGCCTTTTTCATACCTTTTCTTAGTACCATAGGATTTGCACCGGCTGCAACGTTCTTCATACCCTCGCGAACAAGCGCCTGAGCTAGCAATGTAGCTGTCGTTGTACCGTCGCCAGCTGCATCATTTGTTTTTGTTGCAACTTCTTTTACAAGTTGAGCACCCATGTTTTCAAAAGCGTCCTCAAGTTCAATTTCTTTTGCGATGGTAACACCGTCATTAGTAATCAGTGGTGAACCAAATTTTTTGTCCAAAACAACATTTCTGCCTTTTGGGCCTAGTGTAATTTTAACGGTATTCGCAAGCTTATCAATACCGGCTTGTAATGCTTTTCTAGCTTCCTCACCATAGATAATTTCTTTAGCCATAGTAAAATCTCTCCTTATAATTTATTTAATTTACAATTTTATTTGCAATACGACTTCTCTTAATCAACTTTTGCAAGAATATCAGATTGGCGTAATATAGTATAGTCCACACCATCAAGCTTAACTTCTGTTCCTGCATATTTGCTCATAAGCACCTTATCGCCGACTACAAGCTCCATTTTAACTTCCTTACCGTCGACTACTCCACCAGGACCAACTGCAACTACCTCTGCAAATTGTGGCTTTTCTTTTGCCCCACCTGCAAGAATAATTCCGCTTTTTGTTGTTTCCTCTGCTTCTACCATTTTGATGACAACTCTGTCTGCTAGAGGTTTAATGTTCATATCTGTTCCTCCTTAAAATTTTTATCTATTTTAGCACTCGCTATATAAGAGTGCTAACTAATATCTATTGTAGTGATTTATTGTTAAATTGCAACAAAAACTTTGTGAACAATTTTTAAATTCTTTATTTTTACTGTTTTAAGGCTCGAAAAACACAAATAATTGGTATAAATTTACAATACATTTTAGTATATACCAGAATTACATTGTAAATTATTTATTTATATTGTATAATAACAACAGTAATATATGAAAGGATTAGGTGACACTATGAGCAATAAACCTTTTTCAATTTTCACTGAGACAACTTGCGACTTGCCCCAAAGCTACCTAAAAGAGAATGAAATTATAACAATGCCTCTTACTTATACCCTTGATGGAGTAGAATATGATGGTACTTATGAAAACTCGCTTTCGCCTCACGACTTTTATGAAAAGTTAAAAACAGGCATCATGGCGAAGACTGCACAAATCCCTCCTGAAAGAGCAACTGCTTTTTTTGAGGCAGAGCTACAAAAAGGTAATGATATTTTATATATTGGTTTTTCTTCTGGACTTTCTGGCTGTTACCAAAGTGCAACAATTGCCAGAACTGAATTACTTGAAAAATATCCAGACTCAAAAATCTTTTGCATTGACTCCCGAGGTGCATCACTTGGACAGGGTCTATTGATGGACTACACCGTTAAAAAAAAGGAAGAGGGCTTATCAATTGAGGAGCTTGCTAAAGAAATCGAAGATATAAAACTAAATGTTTGCCACTACTTTACAGTAGATGATTTAAATCATCTTTATCGGGGTGGTCGTGTTTCAAAAACTGCGGCAGTTTTTGGTACAATGCTTGGGATAAAACCTGTTATGTATATGGACGATGAAGGCAAACTTATCCCTATTGGCAAGGTTAGAGGAAGAAAAGCCTCACTAGATGAAATTGTGAAGAAAATGGGCACAAAACTTGGAGAATACAAAAACCCTTACGTTTTCATTTCACATGGTGACTCTTTGGCAGATGCAAAATATGTTGGCGATCAAGTGAAAAAACTGTATGGTATTAAAACCTCAATTGTTGACAATGTTGGTCCTGTAATCGGCTCCCACTCAGGACCTGGTACAATTGCGTTGTTCTTTATTGGCACTGACAGAATAGAAAAAAGACTTTAATATTTGCATTTTTTATGATTAATATAATAAAACTCCACCGTTTACACGGTGGAGTTTCTTCTTTATTTAGTTAGCTTTTTTATCACTAAACTGCCCAATTAGTTCTTTTATCTTTTTAAATGGATCAATCAAGCTACTGATAGATTGGTCACGGTTTAGCTCCTCAATGATATAGGAGATGTATTTTGACATATCTACAGACTGATACCACTCTTTTTGCAACAATTCATCTGAAGCATAAATTAAGTTAGTAGTAAAAATCTTGTCAAACTCACCACGAGCATATGCCTCATCAAATTTTTCAAGTCCATTGCAGAAAAGTCCAAAAGATGAGAAAGCAAAAATTCGACGTGCGCCACGCTCTTTTAAGCTCTTGAATATTTCAAGCATAGAACCGCCCGAGGAAATCATATCATCAACAACAATAATGTCCTTGCCTTTAATATCACTTCCAAGGTATTCGTGTGCTTCAATTGGGTTGCTTCCGTTTACAATTTCAGAGTAATTTCTGCGTTTATAAAACATTCCAACGTTTACGTTCAACACTGATGAATAATAAAGACATCTTGAAACTCCGCCCTCATCCGGAGAAATAATTCCAAGGTTTTCGTCATCAATCTGAATTCCATCAACGGTATTTAAAAGTGCTTTCATCATTTGATAGGTTGGGTGGATGTTATCAAATCCGCTAAGTGGAATAGCGTTTTGCACCCTTGCATCATGTGCATCAAAAGTAATAATATTTGATACACCCATGTGTACAAGTTCTTTTAGTGCTAATGCACAATCAAGAGATTCTCTTGAAGAACGCTTATGCTGTCTGCCCTCATATAGCATTGGCATGATAACTGTAATGCGCTTTGCTTTTCCAGCCATAGCTGAAATTGCTCTTTTGACATCTTGAAAATGATCGTCTGGGCTCATTGGAACTTTCATTCCATACATTTCATAAGTTACGCTGTAATTAAATATATCTGTGATAATGTAAATATCACGACCCCTAACAGATTCTCTGATTAGACCTTTTGCTTCACCAGATGCAAAGCGGGGGAAAGATGTTTTGACAATATAGTTATTATCTTCATTGCGCCAGTCCTGTATATAATTTTGAACCTTTTCAACGAATTTCTCACAGCCAGGCATACAAATAATACCTAGTGCACCAACCTTTTCCATATGTGGCTCATTGCTTTTTTCCATGTCAAATCTCCCTATATAAATATATTTTTAGACGTCACAAAACAAGCCATTACCAAACTTTTACAAAACACTTGGTAAATAACTTATCTTAGATATCCGTTATTAATTTGCATATTAATTGTAGCATATGCTGTCGATTTTTACAATATCAACTACCCCCTAAAATGTCACAAGAAATAATTGATTAAGAGCCTTCCAATTGACAACTTGAACACAAGTCAGGTATGTTTATCCAGTATCTCTTTTGATTGGGATTATTTGTTATCATATATACAGCCGTTCTATTGACCTATGATAACTCAAATGATATAATGTATGATATCTGTAAAATCAAAGGAGAGATAAACAATGGCACAACAAAAAAAGATGGTTGACGATATTACCGCAATGGACGTTGACTTCGCAAAATGGTATACCGATGTTATTAAAAAGGCTGAGCTTGTTGATTATTCAAGCGTTAAAGGCTGTATGGTTATCCGCCCGTATGGATATGCAATATGGGAAAATATCCAAAAGGACCTAGACGCTCGTTTCAAGGAGTTAGGTCATGAAAACGTATATATGCCGATGTTTATCCCCGAAAGTTTGCTCAACAAGGAAAAAGACCACGTTGCTGGTTTTGCACCTGAGGTAGCTTGGATTACCCATGGTGGAGACAGCAAACTTGCAGAAAGACTTTGTGTTAGACCTACTTCTGAGGTGCTTTTTTGTGAGCACTATAAAAATATAATCCACTCTTATAGAGATTTGCCTAAACTATACAACCAGTGGTGTAATGTTGTTCGTTGGGAAAAAACAACCAGACCTTTCCTAAGAACTTCAGAGTTCTTATGGCAAGAGGGTCACACCATGCATGAAACTGCTGAGGATGCACAAAAGGAAACCCTACAAATGCTTAAGTGCTATGAAGACTTCTATCGTGAAACCCTTGCAATTCCTGCAGTTGTTGGTAAAAAAACCGAAAAAGAGAAATTTGCTGGTGCAGTTTCAACCTATACAATCGAGCCAATGATGCACAACGGTGTTGCTTTACAAGGCGGAANNGTGATGGTTTTGCAAAAGCATTTGAAATTACCTATGTTGATAGAAATAACCAACAGCAATTCCCTCACCAAACATCTTGGGGAGTTTCCACAAGAATGATTGGTGCAATTATTATGACTCACGGTGACGATAACGGACTTGTACTTCCTCCTAAAGTTGCTCCAATTCAAGTGGCAATCCTTCCAATTGCAATGCATAAAGAGGGTGTCCTTGATAAAGCAACTGAGGTACGCGATAGACTAAAGAAAAACTATCGTGTAAAATTGGACGATAGCGATAATTCTCCTGGATGGAAATTCAGCGAATATGAGATGAAGGGTGTTCCTCTACGTCTTGAAATTGGACCTAAGGACATTGAAAATAACCAATGTGTTCTAGTTCGCAGAGATAACAGGGAAAAACTTTTTGTTAGTCTTGATAACCTTGAGGCTGAAATTGACAAAGCGCTACAAGCTGTTCATAACGGCCTCCTTGAGCGTGCGCAAGCCAATCTAGTTGCAAAAACTCATGTTGCACACGATTATGACGAGTTTATCGACACTGCTACGAACAAGCCTGGTTTTATCAAGGCAATGTGGTGCGGTGATGTTGCTTGTGAAGAAAAACTAAAAGATGTTACAGGTGGTGTAAAATCACGTTGTATCCCTTTTGACGAAGAAGTTATCAACAATAAATGTGTTTGTTGTGGAAAAGAATCTAAGCACATGGTAGTTTGGGGAAAACAATACTAATCATACAGCTGAAAATANNCCCCTTTTTGTTTTTCAAGTATAGCCTATATGTATGCTTATGCGTGGGATAACAACGGGAACATCAGCTGATGTTCTCCAAATATATTTTCCTTATCAGCGAAAACAAATAATGTAGTATCCTCTTCCTTGAACAATGAACTTGTATAATTATGAGTTTGCTTTGGAGTAAAACCAAGCTGCACATTCTTTGTATTTTCCTTTGCAACGAAAGATATAAGTTGTTCCATAGACTCGTCTTTGTCACAGAAAATATCATAACAAAGCATTGTTTCGTTCTCATGCTCTGCAATAACAATGGCATTACTTTCTTTTATATAATAAACATTTTCTTTCATGAACTGTGTGCAATAAAACATTAATAGCCCCTCATTTTCTTCCATCGGTAGGGATGAAAAAGGGTTTGATTTTTTATATGTTTCAAGAAGCAACTCTATGTCATTTTCATTGGACATATCAAGTTTCCTAACACTTCCGACTTTTTTAGTTATCTCCATTTGATATTGATATTCTTTTGCTTGAACAAACCCAAAGTTAGGATAAAAATCAAGCACACTATCATTTGCAAACAAATAAATAGCATCGCATTTTTCTTTCCATTCTTCAAGAATTGTTTCAATTAAGAACCGTGACAATCCTAATTTTCTATATTCTTTTTTGGTCATAACCGTTCCAAGTTGAATATAAAGCTTTTTTTGCTGATTCCACACCGTGTGAATTATGTTTACCGAAACATTGGCAACTACGCAATCCCCATGCAAAAGAACGTGTGGGATGTATTCGTCTTCCCAGTCTTTAAATGACAATCCAAATGTTTCTTGTGCTAACTCATTAAAGCTACGACTAATTTTTTCATTCCCTTTTACCTTGTTGAAATAGGTATATTCCGTTTCTTTAATTTTATAGTTCATATCATTTTCCTTATCTAAAAAAGCCCTCAATTTCTAATGAAATTGAGGGCTTTTCCAATTCTTATTCAGCAAGTGCCCTTGTTAACCATATGTCTGCAATCTCTAATGCATTATAAATTCCGACTTTTTCACTTTTCTTTACAATGATATCCTGTGGTTTTATATCTTTTCCAGTACGCATTAACTGCACCAAAATATTATTGGACAACTCAATCTCTTCAGATTTTTTTGTATCGATAATTTGCAACATTACAACATATTCATCAAGCATACTGCCATAATAAATGGTATTTGCATTTCTAACTAAAGGCTTACCTTTATAACAAAAGAATTTCTTATTCAAATCTTCCATAATCTTACCTCCAATTGTCTTACAGCAAAATGCTGCACCCAATTTATAAACAAAATCATAATGAACATGAAACTTTGTTTCCATTTTTGGGATTTTTTAAATGATTTTCAATTTGTTTATTATACTATTTTAACACAAAACAAATACGCTGTAAATGATTACTAATATAATTTACAAACCGTGCACAATTAAAACGTTTTTTTCATCATGATATGTGGGCAGTTTTCATCTAAATATTCATCACCAAATTTAGTATATCCAGCTTTTTCATAAAAATTTACCACCCTTGTTTGGGCTGATAACAAAAGGGAATCGCCACCAAGCGCTTTTGTTTTTTTCTCAAGCTCATTCATAACCGCAAACCCAATGTTTTTGCCACGGCATTCTTTCATCACACAGATTCTTCCACAATGAAACCCTTGCCCATCGTTAAATAACCTTGCTGTTGCGATTGGATTTTCGCCCTCGCAAATTAACAAATGATATGCTTGTTCATCAATATTATCAAACTCTGCTTCTCCATCAAAACCTTGTTCTTCAACAAATACTTTTTTTCTTACAATGTAGCAGTCTTCAATGTCTTTTTTGCCATATTTCCAAGTAAAATTCATAAAAAATCAAACCTCTATTCTAATTTAAACTAAATGAAAATTATCACTTTCGTACACTAAATAATATTATATATTACTGGGAATTAATTTTTAGGGAAATGGTATAAAAACTAAAATTTTATACAAGAATATAAGCGTAACCAAAAGATATAGGAGTGAGAAATAATGTCAATACTAAGGGGAGAAATTTACTATGCAGATTTAAGCCCTGTAGTAGGAAGCGAGCAAGGTGGTGTCAGACCTGTTTTGATAGTTCAAAATGATGTTGGCAATAAGTACAGCCCTACAGTGATTGCTGCGGCTATCACGAGCCAGCGAGAAAAATCTAAATTGCCTACACACATCGAGCTTTCTGCCCAAAACTGCGGATTGCAAAAAAATTCTGTCGTCTTACTTGAACAAATTCGCACAATAGACAAAAAGCGCCTAAAGGAAAAAATGGGTATGCTTGACGATACATCTATGAATAAAATCAATAGTGCCTTAACAGTAAGCTTTGGTTTGGACAACAAGTCGTAATAATTGTTACATAGTTGCACGGTTTACAGTAGAGTACATTGAATGAAACAAAATCAAACTACGTCCAAGAACACTCAAAATGCGTTTCCTACATTTTTTGTTAATCTAGCTATATTCTAATATAGGGCTGCATAGTATGCAGCCCTATAACTTTTTACACGAATAATGCACCTTTGTTTGGTTACCCTAAAGTATATCACAAAAATGATTGAATTTCAAATGCCATTGTATTATAATTAGAGGATAGAAATGTATTTTCGACATAATAGTCGAAGGAATGGAGTTATAAATGAAATTTATCGTTGAAACCTCTGCACGTCATTTGCACGTGTCCAAAGAGGATCTAGCTACTCTTTTTGGCGCAGATGCTAAACTGACAAACAAAAAAGATTTATCACAACCAGGACGNNACAATTTGCAACAAATGAAAAAGTAACCGTTGTTGGCCCTAGAGGTCAATTGACAATGACAATATTAGGCCCTGAAAGACCTGTAACTCAAATTGAAGTTTCTTTGTCAGATGCAAGAACTTTGGGTTTAACTGCTCCAATAAAAGAATCAGGTGATATTGAAGGCAGTGCTCCTTGCAAGCTTGTTGGACCTTGTGGCGAAATTGAGCTTCCAATCGGTGTTATTATTGCAAAAAGACATATTCATACTACCCCTGAAGATGCAGTTAAACTTGGTGTTAATGACAAGGAAATTGTTAACGTTAAGCTTTCAACTGAGGGCAGATCACTTATATTTGGTGATGTTGTAGTAAGGGTTTCAGAAAAGTTTGCTACTGCAATGCATATTGATACAGACGAANNCGTTTTAAAACGGTGGTATTTTTTTCTCTTTTCTTGTAAAAGGAATAGCTTAAAGTTAGACGCGAGCATAAAACTTCATTTTCATATTGGTGTCGTCCACGATATGAAAGGGGCATCATGCCACCTTATTCAATGATCATATCTGCAAAGAACTGTGGTTGATGAAAACTTGGATGTTCCCATTCTATTTTTGTAAAACTTCCATAATGGGGTTGTTTGGTCTTGTCGCCACACTTAAAAAAGTTAGCTTTAATTATGTCACCATTCTGAAACTCTGCATTCCCATAAACTTTTTCTATCAAATCAAGTGGAACAAATAAGGTATACCCCCATTCACTTTCAGTTCTACACACAGTGATTTGTGGATTATACAGTCCCATTTCAATTAATCTTTGACGTTTTTCGCCCGCCTTGCCATATTCCCCTAGTAGTGAACCATTTGCGTTTGCCTCAAAGCTGATGTAGCCTTTATCCACAATATTCGGCTTGAAGTTTGCAAACACCTCTAAGCAGCTGTCCTCACACACCATACAATTGGGCTTGGTGTATGTTGCAAGAGGGTCCTTTTCCTCGCAAGATAGCAAAACCGCAAAGCCTTGGTCTTTGATATAGCACATTTTAGCAAATGCAATCGGTTGATACTCGCAATTCCAGTTATATATATTGATTTTTGCGACATTTCCTTTTTCTATTTCAGAAATATCGTTAATTGTCTTAATTTTATACATCTCTATTATCCCTCTTTTCACAATGTCTAAATAAATCCCCATCTATGATGGGGATTTATTTTTATTAAAACTGTCCTAGACA
>DBGA01000028.1 GCA_002295325.1 Ruminococcaceae bacterium UBA866
ACGGTTCACCTAGGTGAACCGTATTTTTGCGTTTTAAACCAAGGTTGCGTAACTCTTTTATATTTGTTACAATAAACATAAAAATACAGATATTGGAAGTGAAAAAGTGAAGCGAAAGTTATTTTGCGAGATAAGTCCGCTTACATATAAGCTATCCACAAAAAAGCAAATATTGTTACGTCGAATAAAAAATTTATATCAAAGAAATTCTTTTGCATCAATGATAGAAAAGTATAGGCTACCCTTCATTATATATAGACATAACTCTTTAATACGTCGAAAGCTTGGAGATGTAAACCTTTTACTGCAGGAAAATAAGGCAATAAATCTGGGTATTGCAGCTCCAAAAATAAGTGGAATAGTGATAAAACCAAATGAGGTGTTCTCGTTTTGGGGGTTGGTTTCAAGATGTGGCGAAAAAGATGGTTACAAAGAGGGATTAATCATTGCGAATGGAGTTCCTTCCTCTGGGATTGGGGGAGGATTGTGTCAGCTAACAAATCTAATACACTGGATGGTCTTGCATAGTCCGCTCACTATAATTGAACATCATCATCATGACGGCGTAGATTTGTTCCCGGATTATAATAGACAAGTCCCATTTGGTGTTGGCACATCTATTTGTTATACCTACCTTGATTATAGGTTTAAAAATAATACCGACCATACATATCAACTTATTACATATGTAGATAATGAGTATTTGCGTGGTGAATTGCTTTGCGATAAAGAACAAAAAATTTCTTATCACATTACTGCTCAAAACGAGTATTTTCATAAAAAGAATGAATTCTTTTATCGCCACAATGAGATTTATAGAAAACAGATTGATAGGGTGACAGGGAACTGCGTAGAGGACAAACTTGTTATGGAAAACAACGCAAAGGTAATGTATGATAACGCTTTGATAGACCGCTGCAAGATACGCCACAGTGAGTCACTTTCTTGTAGCTAAACCCTAACCTTAAATATCCCAAAAATTATTGTGCAATAAGAGTTAATCTACAGCTATTAAATAAATAGAGTAATCAACATTCAACAAAGACTATGTTGCGAGATAAGTCCGCTTACACACACTATCAACAAAATGAAAAATCGTTTTATTTACACTCATATTCATGGAACCATATTTTAGGTGCATTCATAATATATAACGAGCACAATTTTATATATTAAGGAGTGTATTAAATGGACTATAAATGCAATGGAGATAACTATGCAGTCTGTAGTAAAGAGAAAGAAAAAGATTGCTGTAACAAGCCAAGGCAAGTGTTATTAGAATGTGGTTGCAATCATCAAGATGCTATATTTGAAATTTATAATGAATATGTTAAAGAACATCAGACTTTTGATCTGGATAGATTAACAATTGATACTAATGACCTATGCAGGCCACTTGTTAAAATTGACTTTTCAAGTCTTGTTGTCGTTGATGCAGAAGACAAAAATGGAGAATTTGAAGTTGAGTTATTATTTGAGTTAATAAGAAACTGCAACGGTCAAAAAGAAACACTACAGAGTTGGATTTATAAAAATAGTTTTGAGTTAGATCAATGCAATAAAGATTTTGAGATAGAAACTAGCGTACCTTTTACTGTAACCTTCTGTGATAGACCATGTCCAGGTTGCTGTGACTATAAAATGATTGTAAAAGGCAAAGATTTTAAAGGCAGGTTTGATGCACTGAGAGTGGTTAAGCCAAATTTAAGTGCAATTGCTCAAGGGCAATGTGTCAACTAGTAAAACAAAATAATAATAAAGATAAAAGGAACAGAGAGTTTTTTGAACTCTCTGTTCCTTTCAATTCATATGACTATAAAAAAGTGAACCCCAAATTAATTGACAACCCAAACTGATTTAATTATACTAATTACATAAAGAAAAACTAAGGGTGTGTTATTATTTCTCAGGTGAATTACGGTATGACAAGGTTAAGTTGCTATGTAGGAATATTTGTACAGGCGATAGTTTGTAACATAACAGCAATCTTATTTATACCTATGATGGAGTTGTATGGGTTTTCGTATGTCCAGCTGGGCATTTTAGTAGCAGTAAACTTTATTGCTCAGGTGACAGTAGATATTATTTTTAGTGGCGTGATTGATAAAATTGGTTATAGGAAAATTGCACTACCTGCAATTTTCTGTGGCTTTATAGGTCTAGTTTTATTTGCGGCATCTCCACTTTTGTTTGACAATGTTTTTTTAGGAATTGTCATTTCGACGATTATATTTGCAGCCTCTAGTGGATTGCTTGAAATTATGGTTTCTCCGATTGCAAATGCATTGCCTAGTGAAAATAAAGGGGCATCTATGAGTTTGATGCACTCTTTTTATGCATGGGGAACAGTGGCTACTATTGTAATTACAACCTTATTCATTTTCCTGTTTGGCGGAAAGTATTGGCAAGTTATTGTGCTCTTTTGGTCAATTGTTCCTCTTATAAACTTTTTTATGTTTGCAAATTCTCCCTTTCCAGAAACTATTCCAGAGGGAACAGCTCATACGGTAAGAAAGATATTCTTTGAGCCATTTTACATCATTGCACTTTTAGCAATATTTTTTGGCGCAGGAACAGAACTTGTTATGGCTCAATGGTCATCAAGCTTTATGGAAAAAGCTTTGAATTTGCCAAAGCTTATAGGCGATATGCTAGGAATGTGTGGATTTGCACTTATGATGGCCTTTGGGCGTACATATTATGGGATAAAAGGTGCACAGCTTAATTTGAGTAAAGTGTTGATTTTAGGAAGTGGACTTTCGATTGTTTGTTATGTTACAGTTGCGCTCTCACCTGTTACGTGGCTTAATATCTTAGCCTGTGCAGTAACGGGACTTGCGGCAAGCTTGCTATGGCCTGGTACATTGGTGATCAGCGCAAATCACTTTCCGCTAGCTGGTGCTTGGATGTTTGCAATTTTAGCAGCAGCAGGTGATATCGGTGGGGCTTTTGCTCCGTGGCTAACCGGAATGATAGTTGATTATACAAGAGAAAGCCCCGTAACAAATGCGTTATCCAATATGTTATCTGTTTCGGGAGAACAAGCTGGGATGAGATTGGGCATTTTAGTTGCGACGTTGTTTCCACTACTTGCATTGATATTCCATATTATTTTAAATAGAATGCGCAAAAAGCATAGAGAAGAAGTAGACGAGGGATAAACTTCTGCAAATACATGTATTATAATGGAAGATATAAACTTTGGAGGCAAAATATTATAATTTTAGGAGGCTATGATGAAAAATAAGAAGTTATTAAGTGTTATTATGGCAATGATGATTTTTTTATTTACTGGGTGTACGAGTGGTTCGTATACTGTGAAAAACGGTAATGAGAATAATACTTTGACAAAAATGTCAATGAATTATGATGATTTTAATGGCCATAAGCAAACAAAAATAAAAGTTGGCAGTAATGAAGCAGTAGACGTGAGGGTTAATATTGTTACTGATAGTGGTTCGATTGATGCATATATTACAAAAGACGATAATATTGAAAATAGTGAGTATAAAGGCAACGAAATCTCAACATCTGATTTTACTGTAAAATTATCAGAAGAAGGAACTTACACTGTAAGAGTGGATGCCAAACACCATAGTGGAAGTTATTCTTTTTCATGGGGAAAGTAAAATATTAATAAAAGGCACGACAAACTGAACTATACCGCCTAAAACGGACAGTGACAAAAAGGACCTCCTACCGTAGAATAGAAACTACGATAGGAGGTTTTTTGTATGCCCAGAAAAATA
>DBGA01000014.1 GCA_002295325.1 Ruminococcaceae bacterium UBA866
TTTACTCCCACTTTGAAGAAGAAGGGAGTATTAGAGCGGATAGTTATCGGATAAAATACATAAAACTTATCTATATTAAAACCTAGCTTTATGATAGACCGGAGATATAAAGAATCCGATCTACCATAAATCCAAATCTCCACCTATTAGATTAAATGCATAGGCCTAAAACAAACGGAAGTTTAATATATGATAAAAGTAACAATAAATTTACTATAATAAAAAAGATACATCCACCTTCGATTAGATACTATTTTTATAAATTTATAAAGTTTACTAATATGAGATATATATGAAAACTGTAGAAGTGAGGTGTACTCTATTGATGCAAGTGTAGTAGGCTGATAAAGTAATAGCTAAGAGCGTCTCATAAGACTTATCTCAAAACTAGGTGATATTTTACGAAAAATCGGTTATATTCGTGTGAGTTATGCTAGCCAAACCTCTTCTATGAGATTAGAGATATTATCTCAGAATTTTCTGTAAAAGTTTAATTTTATAAATCGCAAGAAATATCAAAAGAGAGAAATTGATACCTATTATAATTTTATTTGGGAGTGAGATAAATGAATGAATATATACAGCTTATGATTGATTGGATTGAAGAAAATTTAAAAAATGAATTTTCATTAGATGAACTATCTAATTATATGGGATATTCCCCTTATTATTGCTCTTTTAAATTTCACCAAGTAACAGGTATAAGTANNCGCTATATTCTTCTTAGAAGGTTATATTTATCTACGAAAGATTTGGCAAATGATAGGAAGATAATTGACATTGCCTTTGATTACGATTATTCTTCGCAAGAAGCATATAGTAGAGCTTTTAAAACTGTTTTTGGCATAAATCCAAGAGAATTTCAACTTAACAAACTGCCTATTCAATCATTTGTTAAACTTACTATCAATAAAGATGAGGAATGGTATAAAATGAATATTTCTAGAAAAATTGAGGTTGAACAGTTACAAAATGAGAAGAGTGAGTTGTTTGACAAAGACGTACTCAATATATTGAATGGTCAGGTCATGTATGAAGAGTTTAAAGAAAAAAAACTAATGGGAGATTCTGATTACGCTCCATTTAATGAAGCGATGTGTGTAAATGCGACTAATAAACAAGTCTTTGATAAAGAGTTTATAAAAATACGAGCATTAGGACATCGTGGCTCAGTAGAAAATTATATTAAAAAAGTTATTGATCCATTAGACAATCTTTTTAATAAAGAATATAAATGTATAGTTTTATGGTTTGGTGAAGACATGTTTTGTCAAATGAACCTACTTACAATACTTGCCTATCTTGAACGGTCCGGGTATGATGGCAAAGTGTTCTTAAATAGCTTCAGAGAGGATGANNAACTGAACTTAAATTAGGTAACTATTATTCTGTATACAAAGAAGTATTGGTAAATCATGAAAAACCATCAAATGAACTACTTCCAGTAATGTATCAGGCAATAGACATATATTTAGATATGCTAAAAGAAAACAATGCAGTAGTAAAGTATATTTCTAAAAATAAAGATTTACCAACATCAGAACTAGTTAATAGGTTATTTGATCTTTTCCCAGCAATAGGATATGGAGATTTACAATATATAGAGCTTATTAATAGAACTAGATGAAAACAACAATAAAATTAAATTTGATGATGCTAAAAGAACTTTTTGATAGAGAGAGTTCAAACAAAGTTGATTACGACAAAACTTTTAAATTCTTAAGTGTTCCAACTAAAACAGATGATGTTGTGCATGTTAAGTCAAGGCTATGTTTTAATATAATGTTGAAATGTAGCCTTAAAAAATTACAGGTGGGATTGTCCACCTGTAATGCTTAATATAAGAAAAATGTGACTAATCACTGTATATAATTTACAGACTTTTTTTCACAGGCCCTATGTAGTAGAAAGGAAGAAATAATGCTTTGTCATACCTGCGTCTCAGTCATCTAATATACCGCTATTAATATGCTCCGTTCCCCAATGACTCATTGCATCCAAGACTGGCTTCAATGTTTGACCAAGTTCTGTAAGAGAATATTCAACTTTTGGTGGAACCTCAGGATAAATTTTTCTTCGAATAAGACCATCGGTCTCCATTTGCCGCAGCTGTTGCGTAAGCATCTTCTGACTTATTCCTTCAATTCCCTTGTTAAGTTCGTTGAATCTTTGAATACCGTTATTCATTAGATTTCTAAGAATAAGCACCTTCCATTTGTGCCCAATCAAGTCAACTGTATGCTCAATAGGACATGATTTATCACATGGCATTTTACTATCTCCTTTACTTATTAAATAATACTTACTTTATAGTTAGTATAGCACAAAATAGTGCCTACTTGCGATAAGAAAGTAAAGATCTTACAATATAATCAAGTTGTAACAGTCTAGTTATTTCAAATGCAGACTACGATTTTTACACAAGATATTTGTGAAGGGAGAAATAATTATATGAATAAAATAAATATAGGGGACATACTTGATTTTGCATCTGAAAGGAGTGCACGCAAAGCTATTTTTAAAGAAGGGCAGCTTGACGTAGGACTTCTGCTTTACGGGCCTAACCAAACGACACCAGATCATAAGCATACGGATATTGATGAGGTTTTTTATGTTATTTCTGGTGAAGGAACTATAACAATAAATAATGAAGAATTCATAATAAGTGAAAAAGACATTATTTTATCTCCCAAGGGAGAAACTCATGGATTTAATAACACCAGCTCATCAAATTGGGTTGTACTGCAAATTAAGATAACCAGTTAATTCGATATTAACCGTGTAATTCAAAAAACTTGGAAGTAATGACTTCTAGTATGGAGGTAGATTAAATGTTTAAACGTATAGACCATGTTGCATTTGCTGTAAAGGATAGACAGAAATCAATTGATTTTTATGAGAAATATTTCGGCTTTAAGAAATATTTTGAACATGATGTTCCGGGCATGCCAGAAATTGAAAAAGTAGTTTATCTTCAATTGGGAGATACTGTTTTAGAATTTGAGCACTGGACAAAAGAAAAGAAAAATAGTGGATTTCATTTTTGTCTTGTTAGCAATAACTTTGATGCTGATTATCAAAGACTTAAGAATGCAGGTGTTCCAGTTGTGACCGAACCTCATATTCCCACTCCAAGAGTGCCGCAAGAAATTGGTTGGAAAAGAGTAGTTTTTAAAGGGCCTGATGGTGAACTGATCGAATTTAGAGGTTAATTTGTTAAGCCAATTTCTATGTCCATTAACATTAATATCATCTACTATTTTTAAATTAGGCTCTGTTAGAGCAAATTGTTGATGTATACACACTAAATACAGGTAGTCCAAGTCTGAACTCAAACTTGGACTACCTTTTAATATTAAGGAAGATTGCTTACAATTGAATTTTCTTTATATATTCAATCTCATCTTCATTTCTTGAAACTTCTATATAACCAAATTTTTCATATAAATGTTGATTACCTACACTAAATACGGGTGTAGAAAGTTGCCATTGATTAATATCTGGATATGTTTTTTCAATCAATTCCATTACTCTATAACCGTAGCCTTTTCCTTGAAATGATGGCTCTATTACAAAATCCTCAAATCTCATCTTATTATCATCTAAAGGGATAAGAAACAGTGCCCCTATAATTTGATTATCTAATTCAATTTTATAAGCAATAAAGTTTTCGATAATATAAATTTGAGACTCCACCTCATTATATCCTTGAGGGCCTCCATTCCTTCCTAAATAAGTATTAATTTCTTTATTGTATGCTTTTATTTTTATGTCAGTAATTAACTGAGCATCATCAATGTTTGCATTCTTTATCTCTAACAATACCCATGCTCCTTCCAAGCAAAAAGATTATATTAGTAATCCTAATTTCATGATATGCGTCATTTATATGAATATTATACCATAGATGTATTTATTAACAAGATTGAGTTAAGCAAATGTAGCTATTCTTTCTTTATAATTTTTAATCCTTGTATCTACAGAAGGGATTGTACTATGTATTAACATATTTACATAAAAATTATTTTTGAGAAGTTAAGTATATATATTTGTAAAAATATAGTTTTACTCGAGGAGGCTTAGTATTAGTTATATCAAGTGTTCAAATTGGGTGGAATATAGGAAGTGTGGAAACTAAGAAGTTCGAAATGGGAAAAATGGCAAATCAAAAATTAATTTTTAGTAATGATGGAACAATTAAAGCTATTATCTTATTTCAAGACAAATAGCTGATAACCACTCATTAGATTATGGATTAGGCGACATCTATAAACTTGATGAATGAGGAGGGAATAGTAGTTCTATGCAAAATCTAATAGAATTTAGAATATGATATGAGGAACTGTACCATAAGTGATGCTCTAAATCTTTGGTTTAGTTAGCAGAACTTAAGTAAGAGTCCAAATCTTTGATTTGGTTACTCGAGCTTACTCATTTGAACGCATGTGAGAAGAAGTTTCCTTTACTAAAGCGAATGTGAATCGACTTTCCTAAGGAAATGAAGGTTATAAACAACCAATGCAAAACAATAGATAATATATAGTAAATCTTATTATATTAAAACATATATGGGAATATATTTCATTAATATGGATTCCGTGATACAATTTGATTGTAAGTAATATTTTTTATAGGTTAAGTATAAATTAAATGGGGGGATAGATGATATGGATACGTATAAAGTTCTTGAGATTAAGCAAAGTGTTTTCGAAGACAATGATAGGCAAGCGGATTTGCTTAGGGAAGAGCTAAAGAAAGAAAAGACTTTTTTATTGAATTTAATGTCATCACCAGGTTCAGGTAAAACAACAACTGTTTTAAGAACAATTGAAACTTTGAAAGATGAAATGAGTATTGGGGTTTTAGAAGCAGATATTGATTCAGATGTAGATGCTAATACTGTTTCAAAGACAGGTGCAAAAGTAATCCAATTGCACACAGGTGGAATGTGTCATCTTGATGCAGATATGACCAAACAAGGGTTAACTGGATTGGGTACAGAAGGCGTTGATTTTGTCATCTTAGAAAATGTAGGAAACTTAGTATGTCCAGCAGAATTTGATACTGGTGCATCAAAAAATGCCATGATTTTAAGTATACCAGAGGGAGATGACAAACCTTTAAAATACCCTTTGATGTTTTCAATTGTCGATGTTTTATTAATTAATAAAATAGATGCCATAGATTATTTTGATTTTAATTTAGAGGCATTAAAAGAGCGTGTAAAAAAATTGAATCCTAATATCAAGGTTATCCCAATCTCTGCTAGAAATGGTGAGGGAATCGATGAATGGGCTAACTGGATACGTAGGGAAGTAAAAAATTGGAGTGAAAAATAGGCGAGAAAACTGATCTATTATTTATTTGAGAGAGACGTAATTAGGGGGAATACATATGGTAAAAGAAAAAGTATTAGAGCTTGCAAATCATATAAGTAAAATAAAACCTGGTTCAAAAAATGAAATAAAGCCGAAAGATCCAGAATATAAAATTTTGGAGCCTGTTGTTACAACAGAAATGGCAGAGGTAGGACTTCATCTTGAATTCCGTAAAAAGAAAAGTGCAGAAGAAATTGCAGCTTCATGTGGAAAATCTGTAGAGGAAACAGCAATAATACTATGGGATTTAGCAGTTGCTGGGGTTTGTTTTGTTAATGAAATAGATGGGGTTGATAAGTACTGGTTTGACATTTGGGTTCCAGGAGAAATGGAGATGATAGTTAATCATCCTCATAGAGAAAGTATTGAAAATTATAAGCAAATTGCAGAGGCTTTTGAGGCCTACGGAAGAAAAAAAGCTCCTCTCACAGCGGGTGTTTTTTCAGTGGGAACAGGTATGATGCGTGTTATACCAATAGAAACAGCTATTGAAGGTGAGACTAGAAGGGCTTCCTATGAAGAAATTTCTAAATATCTTAATGAAAATACTGTGTTCTCTGTTTCTGATTGTTCTTGTCGTACATCAAGGGAAGCTATGGGGGAAGGCTGTGGACACTTAAAAGAAGATATGTGTATTCAGCTTGGAGATGCTGCTGAATATTATATTCGTACAGGTAGAGGACGTAAGATTACCCGTGAAGAAGCTTTTGATATCATAAGAAGGGCTGAAGAAAATGGTCTTATGCATCAAATACCAAATACAGATGGTTCAGGAAAAACTCATGCAATCTGTAACTGCTGTGGTTGTTCTTGCTTAGCTACTAGAAATGCAGCAATGTTCTTACACAATGATTTTGTTCGTTCAAATTATATATCACAAATAGATAAAGATAAATGTGTTGCTTGTGGAGAATGTGTTAAGGTATGTCCTGTTAATGCTCTAAAATTAGGACAAAAATTATGTACTAAAACACCAATTCCTGAAAAGAAGAGAGAAGACTTTGCTCATAATACAGAGTGGGGAGAAGACAAGTGGAATGTAGACCATCGTACTAATAGAGAAAATGTTGTTGAAACTGGTACAAGTCCATGTAAAACATATTGTCCAGCCCATATTTCCGTTCAAGGTTATATAAAGCTTGCTTCTCAAGGAAGATATAAAGATGCACTTGAACTTATAAAAAATGAAAATCCATTCCCAGCAGTATGTGGACGTATATGCCCAAGAAAATGCGAATCTGCATGTACTAGAGGGGAAATTGATGAAGCAGTTGCTGTAGATGAAATCAAAAAGTTTATTGCTGAGCAAGATTTAAAGATGGAACATCGTTTCGTGCCAAAGAAAAGACATGAATATGGTAAAAAGATAGCAATTGTAGGTGGTGGACCTTCAGGTTTATCTTGTGCCTATTACTTAGCTATTGATGGTTATAAGGTAACTGTATTTGAAAAGCAAAAAGCACTTGGTGGTATGTTAACACTTGGAATTCCATCTTATAGATTAGAAAAAGATGTAATAAATGCAGAAATAGAAGTTTTAAGAGAATTAGGTGTTGAATTTAAGACTGGTGTTGAAGTAGGAAAAGATGTAAGTCTTAAGGATTTAAGAGGTGAAGGCTATGAAGCATTCTATCTAGCAATAGGTGCACAAGCTGGAAGAAACCTTGGTATAGAAGGTGAAGATGCAGAAGGTGTTATGACTGGAGTTGATTTCTTACGTGAAGTTAACTTAGGAAATGATATTAAGCTAGATGGAGAAGTTGTTGTAATCGGTGGTGGTAACGTTGCCATTGATGTTGCAAGAACAGCTACAAGAGTTGGAGCAGCTAAAACTTCTATGTTCTGTCTTGAAAGTAGAAAAGNNATTTCTGTTTTTGATGAAAATAAAAGATTCAATCCAAAATTTGATGAAAATGAAGTTAAAGTTGTTAAGGCAAGCCATATTTTAATTTCAGTAGGTCAAGGAATGGACTGGGGTAATTTATTAGAAGATAGCAAAGTAGAATTAAATCCAAACAAGACAATTAAAGCAGATTCATTTACATTACAAACTGGAGAGCTAGATATATTTGCAGGTGGAGATGCCTTAACTGGACCTAAATTTGCTATAGATGCTATTGCTTTAGGTAAAGAAGCTGCAATATCAATTCATCGTTTCGTTCATCCGGGACAAAGCTTAGTTTTTGGTCGTGATAGAAGAGCGTATCATGCATTTGACAAAGCTAACTTAGTTTTAGATGGCTATGATAATATTAAGAGAAATAGAATAGCTCATGTAGATGGAGCTAAATCAAAGGAAACATTTAGAGATTTACGTC
>DBGA01000082.1 GCA_002295325.1 Ruminococcaceae bacterium UBA866
GGGTGGGCGGTAAAAAAGCTCTCCGAAAAATCATTTACAAGCTGTTTCCAAAAGATTTCGGAAGATACATTGAAGTCTTTGGAGGCGGAGGCTGGGTGTTGTTTGGCAGACCACCTGATCCAAAGGCAATGGAGGTATACAACGATTTCAACTCCAATCTTGCCAACATGTTCTACTGTGTCAAAAACCTAACTTGGGAGTTTTTAAGACATCTTGGCTTTTTGCCTATCAATTCAAGGGATGAATTTATAGTCATCCGCAAATTCATGGAAAAGGAGGACTTCGACACCGAGTATCTGAAACAGGAATTGGAGCTTGCACAGCATAATCTGCCGCCTCCTGATTTTGAGGACATTAAGGAAATTATGCAGGAGAATGCAAAAATAAGTGATGTACGCAGGGCGGCAGCATTTTTTAAGCTCATCCGCTATAGTTATGGAAGCGGCTGTACTTCTTATGCTTGCCAGCCATTCGATGTGCGGAAAGCATTCTTCATCATTTGGGAAGCATCACGCAGGCTAGCAAATACGGTGGTTGAAAATAAAGATTTTGAGGCGTTGATCCGGCAGTACGACCGTGACAATGCCTTTTTTTATTGTGATCCGCCGTATTACGAAACCGAGGGGCACTATGCTGTGGTGTTCCGAAAAGAAGATCATGCACGGCTCCGGGATACTTTGGCATCCTGCAAAGGTAAATGGATGGTTTCTTACAATGACTGTGAATATATCAGGGAGTTATACAAAGACTTCCACATTTTATCCTTTACCCGTATTAATAACCTAGCCCAGCGGTATGACGGAGGCTGTGAGTATCCGGAGGTTATCATTACCAACTATGATCCAACAGAGCGTCAGCAGGCAGAATCAAGGCAGATGAACCTTTTTGATTATCAAAATGAAGGAGAGGAAGAAGATGAATTCTATCGAACAAATGAGATGGGCTAAAGACCTTATCTCAGAAAAGACAAACGGTTTTATGGAGCTATCAGTCGGGAATATGCATGATGATTTGTTTATCAGGGCTTCTGATAAAGCAATGGTTGGGTTATATCTATCTGTGCTGCCAAATATGAAAACGCAGAAATATGATTGCATATTCAAGGGTTACACGCGATGCGCCGGAGGATATAACGACAGCAAGAAAATGCAGAAGCTCACAGAGGAATATCAAAGTGTGACCGATGTGCTGAAACAGCTTGAAAAGGCTAAAATTTCTTTAACTGAAGATGAGCTTCAATGTTTTGTAGCAGAACTGAAATCAGCAGAAGAACAAATAATGACCCCGTCCATGGGATTATAAGGAGGAAACGTATATGTATCATACAAAAAATGCAGATATCCATGAGCTTGATGAACTTGTTATTCCAAACTGTTTGTTGGAAGCTGCAGAGCTTTCCCAAAACTGTGATTTGGATATTCAGTGTGTTCCGGGCGCAATTATTATCGGAGGAATAGATCCTACATCTATCGTACCTCCTGCTTTAATGGAGCTATTTGACGATTTAGGAATCAGTCATGCGGCAATCCGTAAGGTTTTAATGGAGGGAGAAATTTAGATGAATGGAAAACCTGTTTATAAATTAATGGATGGAAAAGGCCGCGTGCTGATACCAAAGGAAGTGCGTGTAGCTACAGGTATGGATTATGGGGATATCGTTAGGCTTGGTATGGCGAACGGTAAAGTTTGTGTGCAGAAGGTGGATATCATCGAGGTTGGTGACCAATCTCCGGAAGCGGTAGAAGCTTATGTTCGTGCGGCATTTAAGACTATGCCGGATGATACTAGAATCAGCCTCATTTCTGATCTAACTAATCTTTTACAGCAGAAAAAGGAGGTGTAGGCGATGGATGCAAAACAACTATATACTGAAGTGGATTGTACCGAAACAGGATATGCCTGCTCCATCAAGGCAAAGGTTGTAGTCTTAAATTGTGAGGTACTGCAGCAGAATTGCAGAAATCAATCATTTTACTGCCTCTGCGGAAATGGAGTTGATGCGAATCCGAAAGGCTGTGCAGTATTTCTTGTATCCTTAAGCAATGGCGAATTTTCTTTAAAAAGACGCAATTGGGAAGATGATGAAGAAAGCTTTGAAAATTATTGTCCCGATTGTGGCTGTGGAATGACTTTCGAGAATGATGGAGGTAACGGATTCTGTATTAAATGTGCACCAGAGCATTAACCTATCAGTAGTAATTTACAGCCACCACACCATCGTGATGGCTGTTTTTCTTGCCCTATTTCTTCTTCGCCGCAAACTCCATTGTGAAATTCACAAACTGTCCTCCAGTATCATCAATAACAGCAATGCAGTCATAGGTCTTGCCTGTCTTTTCAGAATAACAGCCAGTGAGGGATACTTTTCCGTTTTTCAAAAGCTCCGCAACAATCGCCTTTGTTAAAGTCTTTTTCTTTGCCGTAAAAAAGCGGTTTTCTTTCCAAATTGCAAAACCGCAAGCCTTATCAGAACAACAAAATCCTTTTTTATTCTCGGTAACAGCACCGCCACAGCGAGGGCATTTGCCAACACTCTCACGCTCAGAGGGAAAGAGGGTGTCAGCTCCCTTAATCATTTCATAGGTCTTTACAAGGGAAGATGTCATGTCCACAATCTCTGCTAAAAACTCATCGGCTGACAGTTCGCCATGCTCCACAAGTTTTAACCTTTCTTCCCATTCGGCTGTCATCAAAGGGGACTGCACCTGTTCGGGTAGAACAGTAATTAAGGCTGTGCCTTTATGTGTGGCAGTAAAATGCTTTGCCTTTTTATCGCCTTTACGCTCGGCAAGCCCCGATTTAATTAACTTTTCCAAAATGCCTGCTCTCGTCGCCGGAGTGCCAATCCCCTTACGCTCGGCATCGGTTTCGGCTTTGTTGGCATTTTCCATTGAAGATAGCAGAGTATCATCGGTAAAATACTTTGGTGAGGAGGTTTTACCCTCCTTGATTTCAGCCTTTGCGGTAAAAGTATCGCCCTGGACAATTCTTGGCAGGGCTTGGTCTTTTTCTTCCTTTGCCTGTTCGCCTTTGTAGAGCCTTTGCACCGCCTTAAAGCCATCTTTGGTGACGGTATTTCCCTTGGAAGTAAAAATAGGCTCACCGCATTTTGCCATAATAACTGTTTCACTATATTGGTGGGAATCACCTATGGCAACCAAAAGACGAATAGCAAGGAGCATCAGCGTTTCACGCTCTCCGGCGGGTAAGCTCTGNNCATCAAGCCCCTTAATATTCATTGTGGGGATAATAGCATGATGGTCACTAACTTTGGAGTTATCAATGACCTGTGCAGTGTTTACTGGCAGCTCATCGTTGTTAGATGTAAAAAATCCCGCCGTAGCTTTGGCTATGACGGGAATATTACTTTCCATATCTTCAGTTAAAAATCGGCTGTCTGTTCGGGGATAAGTAATATACTTATTTTCATAAAGGCTCTGTGCATATTGTAAGGTCTGCTGGGCGGTAAAGCCTAAGAGTTTGTTGGCTTCACGCTGTAAGGTGGCTAGGTCATAGAGCTTTGGCGGTTTTTCCGTCTTTTCTTTTTGCTCTACACTTTCAATAACAACATTTTGTCCCTCGCAAGCGTGTAAAATTGCCGTTGCCTGTATCTTGTCTTTAAGTTTTTCGCCTATAAGGGAAAATCCATTACAGGTGAGATGTACTGTGTAGAACGACTCGGGCTTAAAGGCGGAGATAGCGGCATCACGCTCACAAATCATGGCAAGGGTTGGGGACATTACCCGTCCAATATTAAGGGTCTGTCCATAGAGAACGGAAAATAGTCTTGTGACATTGATACCAACAATCCAATCAGCCTTTGCCCTGCATAGTGCCGCTTGATAGAGATTATCATATTCCTTAGCGTCCTTGAGATTTTCAAATCCCTTTTGAATAGCGGTATCCTCAAGAGAGGAAATCCAAAGCCTTTTTATTGGCTTTCTACATCCTGTCTTTTCATAGACAAGGCGAAAGATAAGCTCGCCCTCACGTCCTGCATCAGTGGCACATATCACTGTGTCAACTTGGCTATCCTTTAATAGTTTTTTCAGAACATCAAATTGCTTTTTGGTACTGCTTGAAACATTGTACTGCCAATTGGCAGGAAGAATGGGCAAATCCTCATACCGCCATTTTGCGTATTTTTCATCATAGCAATCGGCAGGGGCAAGTTCTACTAAATGCCCAACGCACCATGAAACAAGGTAGCCATTCCCCGCGGTGTAGCCGTCCTTGCGGTTTGTTGCCCCTAATATCTTTGAAATACTTTGTGCAACACTTGGTTTTTCTGCTATTATTAGTTCCATTAGCTGTCCTCCTTTATTGAAATATTCTCTTTTTCGAGATATAATATTTTCATTACGATAAGTAAGGGAGGGAATTCACTTGAAAATGAAAATGTCATTAGATGTGTTCCGGTATATGTTGCTAAGTGATAATTTTACAGATATAAGCGAGGATTTACATATATTCGATGATGAGCAATGCTTTTTCTATTATGATGAATCCAACAATATACGTAAATTATGGCTTGACGAAAACGACTTTAATGCCCCGATTGATAGTGATTTTGTTTTAGGTGGTGTAATGCACTTTGGTGAAAGTTGTATTGCAGATGTAAATGATTTAAAAAGCCAACTACGAATACAAAAATCCGCAAAGGAAATAAAGTTCAAGCATATAAGTAAAAGCACGGATTTTTTAGGCTGTCTTTCAGAAAACAAGGTATCAATTTTTTTAGAATGGTTACTAAAAAGTGATTTGTATGTCCACTTTTCTAATGTAAATAACCTTTACTACGCAATCGTTGATATTATCGATACCATTGATGAGCCTGCGTATATCCCTTTCGTTTTTGAAATGAAAAACGAATTATACAAAATAGCAAAAGATAATTATCAGTCATTTTACAAGCTCCTTACCACCTGTAATTATCCAAATATTGATAGTAGTAAAATTAAGTATTTCTATGATGGCATCATAGACTTTGTTGTAAATAGCGGTTATGAACTTCCTTTTGAAGCGGAGGTCCTTCGCCAAGGATTAAAGGTTGCTCGAAAGCAAACTGAACTTGCTTTCTTACAAGGAAATCCAGATAAAACTATTCTTGATAGTTATTTTTCTTTTTATATGCGTCCTATTGGTGTTTTTCCTTATGCGACACACATTTTTGATGATGAATATCAAATACAAGAGCAATTCAACAAATACGATATTTATAATGGTGATTCTATATGCAAAAATTTCAGCTTTGCTGACTCTAAAAGTAATTTATTTGTTCAAATATCAGATTGCATAGTCGGTCTTTTGGGGAAGTATTATACATACATAAACAGCATTGATATGAATGAGGCATACCAAATGATTAACAACATTACTCCAAAACAAAAACAGACCCTCCAACTCTTTGTAAGTTTGATTTGCAAATCAGAAAACAAAAGCAAATTACTTCTCCATTCTTCTGAAAGTATTGAGGAACACGATGTTAGCAGTTTTATCCTTAATAATGCCTTATAGAACAACTCTGTCGCCCGTAATGGGCAACGGAGTTTCCTTTTACTTCTTCGTTTCCTTTTTTTCATGCACAATAATTAACTTACGGATTTTCTGTTCCTTTTTTGACGGTCTGTCCTTGGCAGGGGAAGAGGAATACCGTGGCTTTTGCACCATCATTTTTTCATACACGCTGTCAGTGAAATATGTCATTCTACATCATCCTCACTTTCCTCAGCAGTTTCTTCCTGTTCTTCGGCGGTAGGCTCATAGACATAGTCGTCCTCATCGTCCTCGTCATCGCTGAAATCATATTCGTTCATATTAGGATTGCTCTGCGGTTTTGCTTTGTTTTTGACCACCTTGAAATAATAGAAAGCACCACCACCAACTAAGGCAAATATAAGTAGAAGTACCACAACTCCTATTGGGTTACCCTTATCTTTTTCGGGCTGTGGCTCGGTAGGCTCTGCCACTTTGGAGGATTTGCCTATGCAATGNNATTATTTTTATTGGTACTGCATAGAGAACAATCGGCATTGACTTCACCTATCTCGCATTTATCCTTACAAGAGCAAACTTTGGGTTGGGTGGGGGTATCTTCCATAAGGGCAAGCAGGTCAGATTCATCAACCATGTTTAAGAGGTATACATTATCTTCTTTGCCTGCACGGTCAATGACAAGGTAGAAGTAGTTGCCATTTTTGGATACGGCGGTAATAAACTGCTTATCAATTTCGTCCGTTCGTTCCAAATCGTCCATAAGGGTCAAATTGCCATCGGGTGTAAGGGCAACGGGGGTTTCAGCAGGCTCTTTAGGTGTTGCATCGCCGACAGGCGAATTGGGTCCAGCGTCACGCTGGTCGCCACCGCTTGCAAAGGCTGTTGTTGAAAAGGCAGTCATACAAAGCACCGCCATGAGCATGACTGCAAAAATACGGATTTTAGTTTTCTTCATTCTTCTTTTCCTCCTGTTTTTTAGATGAAAAAGGCACACCGCTTTTATTGCGGTATGCCGTGATAACATCGTTTAGATTTTCTGTGCTGATTTTTGCACCTCGGATAAGTCCGATAATTTCAAGGTTTTCAAACTCGGTCTTTTGCTTGTTCAGTTCTTCCCATTTCTCTTGTAAAACCCCCATTTTGTCCTCAGTTTTCTTCATATCGGATAATACCTTTTTAAGCTTTGCGTTCAAATAATATCCCTCCTCATCTTAATTCATTAGTCCATAGCCCATAATTACACTGCTGTTTAGGTCATAATCTCTGATTTTGCAGGCATCGCCGCTATTACCCTCAATGGTATAAACACGGTTTCCATCTGTGCCAATAACAATGCCTACATGGTCCGAATGTCCATCGCCTTGCCAGTCAAAGAAAATAACATCGCCGGGGGCAATGTCTTGGTATCCTCGATTTGCCCATCGTCCCTTTGATGAGAAGTAAGGTACGCCTTGGTTTTGACAAGCGGCAAACTTCGGCTCGGAATATCCTGCTTGATTTAGCACCCATGACACAAAACAAGCACACCATTCCACACGAGAATCAAAGCCATACCATGACCAGTAGGGCTGACCGCCTACATTGCCCACCTGTGAAAGTGCAATATCCACAATGTTTTGATTTCCCTGTCTTTCGCCATTTACAAACTCAACACCACTTAAATCGGTGGAAGGGCTGCCATCCATTGAGCCACCGCCAAAGAGCAGGGGTTTGTTGCCTTTTGTTTGCAGATAAACATTGTACATTTCAAGCTGTTCCGGTGTAAGCAGGCTGTTTGCCACAGTGTTTATGGAGTTGTTTGTGAGCTTTACATTTAAGATGTAATAATCATAGGGTACTTCCACAGTATAGGAATTACCCTCGCTGTCAGTTCTTGTTTCGGTGCGGTAGCGTACTTCTATCGTTTCGGTAAGAGTGAGTTTGTATTGCTTTTCAAAAACTCTTTGCAATTCGCCCTGTACCTCACTTGCCTTGAAATACTGAAGCAGGGCGGTAAGGTACGATGCAAGCTGATGGGGGTCGTGTCCGATGGTAGCTAAATCGTAGCGATATTCATCATAATTGGGGTAATCTCTTTCAATATTGTCAATCTGTTTTTGTAGTGCAGTTTCCAATGCTGTGTAATCGTCATTTGCAGCAATAAGTTCCTCATTTTCGGAAGTATACGAGGTGGATACCATACTAGACATCGCCCCTTGAAACATCACCGAACAAGAGGACACCACTCCGCTGATAACGGTAATAAGCAGGAAGAGGGCAAGTAGGATAAGCAGCACCTTTGGATTTTTAGCAATTGCAGCAGCCGATTTTGACACTGTATCTGCACCTTTTTTCAGAGCTGATTTTGCTGTGGTTGATGTGGTCTGTGCGGTTTTGGATCCCTTGCCGTACCTTGTGGAAATGTACTGCTTTTTAATTGCCCTTTTCTGTTGAAAGCGGGAAATAGGGTTGCTTACTGCCTGTGGATTATCCCTAATACTTTTCTTATAAAGAACATTTATATCGGCTTTTTTTCCCTTTTTATCTGCCTTTGCCAAGGTTCGGTAGGGCTTTAGCTTATGGAAGCGATAGGCACTCTGCACACGCTGTACTGTAAATTCTCCTGCCTTTTCTGTACCGTGTGCCGCTTCAAGCCCTACATTGTCCTGTTCATTTTCACTGATTTNNAGCTTTTTTAATGTTGTGTTCCAGTTTAGAGGGTGGCTTTGGTTTATCCACTTCCTCAAAATGCAAACGCACCTTTGTTTTGCCTGTTTCGGCATCAAAGGTGCGTTCTTTGGTCTTGACTGTTTTTTTTGGTATTTTAGACTTTGCTTTTTCCAGTTTATCTGCCGCCTTATCCGATTTTGTTATGGGCTTTTCTAAAGTGGGGTCAGCACGTTCTTCTTCGGTAAATTGAAGCCTTGATTGTTTTTTCATAGAACCTCCTTTTTTGATTTTGGGCATAAGAAAACCCACCTCAGTGGGTGGGTAAATAGATACTATCATAATGTAAGTTGCTTATCTATATAGTTTTCATCGTTTATTCGATTTATATTTGATTGAAAATATGGATTGAATTTTAATTGGAAATCTAAAGCTTCTTGATACGATAAACCCATAGTAAGCATCATCATTCTTAAACCATGGAGCTGTACTTCAAACCATTCGTAGGTAGCATTTTCTGCTAATTCACGCAAACTACTTCTTGATACAAGAAAATTGTTTGTATCATATACTGTAAACGCCTTAACAATCTGCATATAGTTTCCTGCGGTAGCAAACTTTCGAGCATATACATCACCGCCCATTTTATTCCATTGTGGAATATCTCCTGTTGCTAATCTACACGCTTCTATTAGTTGACCCTCTGCCAATCTTATATGTTCCAAACCTTCTTCTCCAGCATAATTACCAATAGGCATACCCTTTGGCTTATCCAAAAATTTTCTATACAATTTTTCATTACGCTGAACAACTGGTTGCGACAAGGGGGATTGAACTAAAATTGTATATCCGAGTTTCGTATGCGAGGTAAAATACTCTTGTATCTGTTGATACTTACAAGCATTATCAGCAATGGGGAGAAGTCCATTATGCTGCTTGAAGCGAATATATAAATCTGAAGCCAATCCAATATAAAGAACCTCTTTTGTGTCATAATCCCAAAATGAGTATATCCCTGCTGAAGCCCAACCAACTGTATCCATTGGTGAGCAAATTTCTTCAATCCACTCAGCCATTCTTTCAACCTCATCGGCAGAATAAGCATCTAAAATTATAGTACCAAACATATATACCACCTACCTTCCAAAACTTAAAGTAATTATACCACATCCTTTCGCCAAAATATAGCAATATTCTATGAATTAATCCTGCTTGGTTTCATCTAACTTTGTGGTCATAATGCTGTAAAGTTCCGTATTTTTCGGGAATTTATCTGTAAAGGGCAAAATAACATTGCCATAAAAGAGCAGTCCCTCACCGACACCGCTGCCTGTTACATAAGAGAGCTGATGGGGTGAGATGTTAAGCTGCTTGGCGAGAATTGCTCTGTCGCCTGCTGCTTGGTTGAGCATATACACAAAATCACTGTTTTCAAATATATTTTCCACCTCACGAGAGGATAAGAGATCTTTTATGTTCTGCGTGATGGCTGTGGGGATACCGCCCCATTTTCTAAAACGCTTCCAAATCTCAACGGAATAAGCCGCCGTTTGTTCCTCTTTTAAGAGCAAATGAAACTCGTCCATGTAGTAGCGTGTAGAGCGTTTTTCTGCACGGTTGATGGTTACTCTGTTCCAAACTTGGTCTTGCACCACGAGCATACCTAACTTTTTAAGCTGTTTTCCAAGCTCTTTAATGTCATAGCAAACAATGCGGTTTGTGATGTCCACATTTGTCCTATGATTGAAAACCGAAAGGCTACCTGTTACATAGATTTCAAGGGCAGAACGGATATGTTTTGCTTCCTTTTCCTCCTGCCTGCCCAGTGCATCATAAAGGTCGCCTAAGATTGGCATTTTATTAGGGTCGGGTCTGGCAAGATATTCCGCATAAACAAGGGTAACACAGCGGTCGATAATGGATTTCTCAACAGGTGTCAATCCCTCCTTGCCGCCAACAATTAGCTCACAAAGGGAGAGGATGAAGTCACTCTTTAAAGCAATGGGGCTATCGTCCTCGGAGTAGTTGAGGTTAATATCCATTGGGTTAATGTACTGGTTACTGGTAGGAGAGATTTTAATTACCTGTCCTTTGAGCCGTTGCACAAGGGAAAAATATTCGCCCTCGGGGTCGCATACGATAATATCGTCTGTGGTAATGAGAAACACATTGGTGATTTCTCTTTTGGCTGAAAAACTCTTACCACTGCCCGGCGTTCCAAGGATTAGCCCGTTGGGGTTTTTAAGCTGTTTGCGGTCTACCATGATAAGGTTGCTTGATAGAGAGTTCAAACCATAATACAAAGCTTCACCGCCCGATTGAAATAGCTCCTGTGTGGTAAAGGGTACAAAAATAGCGGTGCTTGAAGTGGTCAAACTCCGTTGTATGGGTACAAGGCATTTGCCAAGTGGGAGGGAGGACATAAATCCCTGTTCCTGCTGATAATCAAGGCGAATGAGGGTACAGTTGTGCTTATTGGCGATACCGCTTGCTTGCAGGAGAATATTATCCAGTTCCTTTTTGCTATCAGCAGTATTTAGTACAAGGAATGTCATTAAAAACATTCGCTCATTACGGCTCTGCAAATCGGCAAGGAGTTTCTTTGCTTCACCGCCATATGTGGCAAGGTCGGAGGGGATAATATCCATATCATATCCTGCCCGTACTGCCTTTTTTTGTTCCTCAATCTTCATTCTATCAAGGTCAGTAATCTTACGCTTAATGGTCTTGATTGCTTTCATTTGGTCTACTGATTGAATGTGCATGGTAATAACAAGGTTACTTTCCATTTCCAAAAAATCTGATAATACACGGTCATTCAGCTCAGGGGCAAGTATCTGTAAAAAAGACATAGCACCATATTTGTCGTCCGTTCTAAATGTACCTTTTTCCTTAAATTCAAAGGAAGATGGAGCTATAAAATCCTTTGTACTTAGCCCTGAGGGAGCAAGCCAGTTCCATTCAAAAGAAAATGGGTCGTTGCCACTCATTCTAAGAATATTGTGCATGAGCTTTAGCCGTTCCTTGCCATCGAGGGAAGTGAGCTGTACCCCGAGCCGCTTAAATGCATTCCACAGGTCATTTTCAATATCTCCATAACCCTTTCTCTATTTGCATCGGCTCGACTTTCTTCGGTGGAAAACAAATCATCTACTGATGTCAGATTTATGTTTTTGGCGGAGCTTTTCAATTTTCAACACCTCCTTTGTGAGTTCTCGGTAACTTTCGGCAACCTTGCCTTTAGGGTCATGGGCAAAAATGCTCTTGCCCTCAGCACTAATTTCGGCAGCTCTTACTGAATGGGGAATGTCTGTGGTAAACACCTTGATTTTACCACCGTAGGTGTCACGGAGCAGGGTGCTGATGTCCTTTGCAAAGTTGGTGCGGTTATCCACCATTGTCAGCAGGATACCGTCTATTTGTAGCTTTGGGTTAATCTGCTTGCGTACCTTGTTTATGGTTTGTAAAAGCTGTTCTAAGCCCTTTGCAGGGAGGTATTGAGCCTGTACAGGAATAATTACGCTATCTGCCGCCGCAAGTGCATTGACGGTGAGCATACCAAGAGAGGGCTGTGTATCAAGCAAGATATATTGATAGTCTTTTTTAACTGTATCAAGGTACTGCTTGAGTATGGTTTCTCTGCTCATGGCATTGATAAGGGATACCTCCATGCCCGACAATTCAATATTGGCAGGGAGCAAGTCCACACCCTCGGGGTGGGATAGGATACCCTCCTTGTGTTCTATGGGGCTGTCGGTGATTACCTTGCCCATGACGGTTGCAAGGGTTGTGGGGATATTGTCGGGCTGCTGGTGTCCTAAACTGATGGATAGTGAGCCTTGTGGGTCACTGTCTACGATTAAGACTTTTTTACCTTGCTGTGCAAGCCCTATGCCTAAGTTGGCACAAGTTGTTGTTTTGCCGACACCACCTTTTTGCATGGCGATGGCGATTATTTTTGCATTCAAGTTTTTCTCTCCTTTCGATTTTGGGTATGAAAAACTGCCCCTTACAAAATGTAAAAGGCAGTTTTCATATTTATATTGAATTGTTCTATATAACTTCAAAATAAGTTAGGGCATCTTTGATAGCATCTACTTGAATAGGAGTAGGGTGTTTTCTTGGATGTTTCAAAGTTTCAACTGCATTCGGAGCATCGTACATTGGCAACCCTAAACTACGTTTCACCTCGGCAATATATGCTGTATGGACTTTGAAACTATATTTTTCATCAATATATTCGCTAATCATTTTGTAAGTAGTTCGTGGTTTTGGCTTGTATACTTCTGCTTTTTGGGCTATATTATTAGATAAAAGTCTATTATGAATAGTGTCCACAGTATCTAATGGTATCATTCCATCTTCATGACCAAAGGCTACGGTTATGTTAATATAGGTGTCTGGAGCTTTGTGGGTCTTTGGCAATACCGTTGAGACGGTGATTCTGATGACACGTTGTGGTATAAACGATAAATAAGACGCTCAAACCACAAGATGTTGTGGTTTTGGGGCAAAAAACGGGCAAAAATTAGACTAAAAAATGCCCGTTTTTTTCCCTGATTTTTAGGGGAAAATATAGATGACATCGGATATTTTCGATGATATACGAGGTAAAACAGATGATGATAAATGAAAATGCTGATAACTATGATAGAGAAACATCAGAGTATATTGTGGCTTATTTAGATTTGTTGGGCGTCACAACAAGAATGAAGAACAATATTAATGCACAAAAAGTTGCAATGAATAAGTTACACAATTTATATAATTTTAATATGAATAGTGCTAGAGAAATAGCGATGGATGGATACAAAGATATCCAGTTTAAAATCTTTTCAGATAATATAATCATTGCCAAAAAACTATCTACTGATTTAAAAACAAGAATGCAAGATATTAAATGCTTATTGAACTGCGTGTCTAATTTTCAATGTACCTCAGTTAAAGATTGTGTGGGGTGGTTGGTTAGAGGTGGAATTTCTATTGGTGATTTGTATATAGATGAAACTATGGTTTGGGGGCAGACATTACTTAAATCATATGAGCTTGAAAACAATATTGCTATATTTCCTAGAATAGTAATTGATAGTAATATTATATGTGAATTGCAGAAGGATGAAGAACTAGCAGGATATGTAAGCAAAGATTTTGATAACATGTATTTCCTAAACTATTTATACATACAGCATTTCGGAGGAAGATTTCTTGAAAATGGCTTTAAACTAATGCTTGATGAACTTAATGGTAAATATTCTGATCGAGTGTATCAGAAACTTTGCTGGCATATGAATTATGTAAATAAAGAATTAGATAAAAAAAACGAGCGTGGAGAAAGTAAGTATAGATTATCTATTGATTAGAAAATCCAGAGGCATTAAGATAGAAAAATCTTAATGTCTCTGTTTTCATATAAACCCTAAAAAACAATTGAATAAATCTGCCATCGGGCAAAACAACCATGAGGTTATGTTCTTCGTTACTGAAAAACATAGCCTCATTTTTTGTTGTCTGATTTGCAGAAAAAGAAAGGACTGATTAAAGTGATTACAAGATTTATGAGAGATACACCTCTCGCCACTATAGAAATAGAAATGCAGCTTATTCCCGGTTTTACTCCGCGTGCCTACGGAACATTCCGAGGCCAGCAAAGACATGTGAATCCAAATCCTATTTTATATGAAGAATTGCTAGGGTTGTTTTTGAAAGAGATAGAAATTCAGGCATTTGCTCTGCGAGTGAAAAGAATCATAAAGATTGCTAGAAATCTCCCGGAAAGCGAGGTGAACCAAATGCTTTTTAGAAATGCAGAGCATAAAAAGAGATTTCAAAGTATCTGTAAAAGCGGTCTGTTTCCGAAGCTAGAAGAAAGCTACGGATATGCAGCCGCTATTTTTTTACTCTCTGCAGATGCGTTTGTTTGGAGTAAGACAAAAAATTGTGTAGATAGCCAACTTATTCATTTTGATGCTATCCGCATTCATGGTGTGGATTTAGATGGATATGCCATCTTTCATATGGCAAAGGAGCTTTACTCNNGATAGCAATGGAAAAACAAGAGCTTCAAGCCTTGCGACTCTGGAATCCCCTGTTCCCGAAGATTTATCGTAAAAACGAATGGGGTGACACCGAAAATGAACCAGAGGATATGGATGCTAATGAAATAGTGGAATATCAAGAGGCAATCCTAGCAGCTATTGAACGAGAAAAACTCTCAAATAAAGGCGAGTGTGGTTTGGCTGTTTACCTTGATAACGATGTTCTAAAAGGAAAAGTGTGCAGTATTAATCCCGCTGTTGAGGAATGGGATGGCAAACTGTGGGGTGTTACAGAAGTACAGTTGCATGGCGAACTGACACAGGCTGAACTTGACGAGGTTATTTCAGAGCTGATAGGGCAGTTTTCAGACGGTTGGGGTGAGGGCTTCGAGCAGCGACCAATTGATACTCCTGATGGAGAATTGTATCTCAGCTTTTGGAATGCGGAAAATGACTTCTTTATTAAGCCAGAAGAAGAACTGAAAAATCAGCAGTCTCAAGATTTTGGAATGATGATGGGAGGATGAAAAATGGCAGCTTTTGATGCAAAGAAAGAAGGATATGAATTAGGAGAAATTG
>DBGA01000079.1 GCA_002295325.1 Ruminococcaceae bacterium UBA866
GGTTGTAAAATTAACTAGCAGACCTCCAAGTAAATTGCTCGAGAAAGTAACCCTACCACCATATTCATGGGTAGTTGTGTCAAGCGTCGTAGTCTCACCATTTTTATCATTAAAGGATATAATGTTGCTATCAACCTCATCAACTATGATAATTTTGGAAATACCATCAATTGTGTGGAGCAAATAGCTGCCTTTATCAAGCTTCAAGCCATCATTAGGTTTAACGAATATAAGACAGTTCTCACCAATTTTTTTATCAAGTTTTTCACCAGAAATGAGCTTTGCTTGATAGCTAAGAACGCCCTTTTGCTGTGTGTTTGCCATGAATATCATTATCGAAGAGGCAATCAGCAATAGTAGTACAATTACAATATTAACACCCGTGAGTAGATTTGATACGGTTTTTCTCATATAATCCCCCATAATTCAATGCTTATATATGGAATTATATAACAATGCTGTCGAATTTACAAGTAAGTTAGCCAAAAATGAGATAGACTAACATTGAGCTCATGATAAAACCTGTCATATCGCCTGCCAAAGAGCAAAGCACTGTATGACGTGATTGTTGAATTTTCGTTGCCCCATAATAGACAGCAATGGTGTAAAATGTGGTTTCAGTCGAGCCCATAAGCACACTTGCAACCCTTCCTATCATGCTGTCAGCCCCATGTGTACTCAATATATCTTCAAAGATAACAAGCGCGCCACTCCCTGAAACAGGACGGAGCAACGCCAGAGGAACAATATCTTTTGGGATATGCAAAAACGAGGTGATAGGNNCGCATAGGATAAGACATCCAATCCACCTGATGCTTTAAACATTCCTACACAGGTCATAAGTATGATAAGTGCGGGAAGTATTTTTATGCTTGTGTTAAGCCCTTCCCTTGCACCGTCAATAAACACGTCAAAAACATCAATTTTTTTGATTAATCCAAAAATTAAGATAAATACAATAAATATCGGCACAACATAGCTACTCATGATTGCCCTCCTGTGGTATTGGTTTTGGAGGAAATAACTTATTAAACAGTTTTGTCATGACAAGCGCTACACACACCGATATAAGCGAAGAAACCAATACTGCGAAAACTATGTCCAGTGGATTTGCAGAGCCGTATTTAAGGCGTAGCGTGGCGACTGTGGTGGGTATTAGTTGTATGGAAGCAGTGTTCAATACCACAAATGTAATCATATTGTTTGTGGCAACACCTTTTAGCTTTTTTGGAGTATCCTTTTCTAGCTCGGTAATGGCGGCAATGCCAAGTGGAGTGGCGGCATTTCCGAGTCCTAGCAGGTTTGCTGTAATATTCATAGTGATAAGCTGCATTGCATAGGACGTCTTTGCAACACCTCTAAAAAGCATACAGGTAATGGGGGATAGCAGCTTTGCAATAATTAGCGTTAGACCAGATTTTTCGGCTACACGCATTAACCCACTCCAAAGACAAATTGTTCCTGCCAATACAACGGTCAACTCAACTGCCTTGGAACATTCCTTGAGTGCAGCAAGGTTAACTTCCGCAATTCTTCCATTGATAATTCCGAATATAATAGCTAAAAATGCAAGTCCGGAGAGTATCCACTTCATCATACTAAAACCTCACATAAAATATATAGGCAAAAGGCATAAAAATATACCTAATATTCAATATATATGTGGAACTATCTATAAAAATGATTTATTAACAAAACTTAACAAATAATCCATTGACAATTAATGTAAAATAACGTAGTATATAGGTAGAAAGAAAAATACATATAATGCAAATTAGAGGGAATAAGGGAGGAAAAAACATGAAATCTACAGGTATTGTGAGAAAAATTGACAACTTAGGACGAGTTGTGTTGCCAATCGAGTTAAGAAGGACTTTTGACATTGACAGGGAGGATCCTGTCGAAATTTTTGTTGATGACAACTACATCTTACTTAAAAAGTATCAACCAGCGTGTATATTTTGCAATGATGCAAAAGACGTTGCTAGCTTTAAAGGTAAAAATGTTTGCCAACGTTGTTTGGCAGAAATGAAAACAAGAGAATATTAATATTAAAACTGTTTTATTATAATAGCACCAAAACCTATATGGTTTTGGTGCTATTATACTTTAACTCTAAAAGCCAAACTGGTAGATTTAATTCTGCGGAAAGCTCATCAAGTGTTACGGTTTCGTTTGAATATTCGCCTAGCACTCTGTCACTCACAAGTAGGTTTGCAGCAAATGTATCAGCCTGTAATTCAAGCTTAGAAGGCAGCACAAAAGTGTTGCGGCTTAAAAAAAGGGAATTTGCACAAGGATGAAGCATTGCATGACCAAGTTCATGGGCACAGACAATCCTCTTGTCCGTTTCATCAAGTTCACAGTTTAAGTAGATGAATCCCATGTCCATAACATTTGAATAAAAGCCCCTTATGGAAAGTGGCATCTTGTCAATGATAAGCCGTATCTTTAAGTGCGATGCAAGTTCATAGGGGTCGCTTGTAGCATACTGTTTTACAAGCTTGTTGACAACAGTTTTAATGTAGTTCATTAAACGCTCCGTTCAATTAATCTTTCAAAAGCTTTTCTGAGAGCGCATCCCTAACGGAATTTTCAATAAGTAGGGAAAGTTCTGAAAGCTCTTCATCAGTGTAGCATTCGGCATTAAACATCAGTGCAGGTTGGTCCATCAGGTTTTTGGCAACACTCTTTGAAATTGAATCAATATCAAAACGTTCGGGTAAATCGCACGCACCAACAAGATAATCCATAGAAACATCAAATATCCTAGCGATATTAAGTAATGTGCTGGTATCAGGATCACGACGACCTTGCTCGTACATACCAATTGCACTTGTCGAAACCCCTACAAGTTTTCCAAGCTGTGTTTGATTCATATTGCGGGATTTTCTAAGCTCTTTAATGCGATTTGGCATAGATTACTCCATTTCTATTGCATACCCACAAACAGGCATAGTGTTGTTAAGACAACTCTATACTTGAGTATGAGGTAGACAAAAGACAGTTTTTGATTTATATATTATATTCATAGCATATCATAGTATAAAAACAAAGTCAACAAAAATAAGAACATTCGTTCTTATTTTTGTTGACTTTTCACACGTTTGGTGTTATCATTAAAACAACAAACACGAAACGTGTGAAAATAAAGGAGAAATGTAATGAGTATAACGACAATATCGGCTGAATATTTCAACTCTGCATCTGTGCTTAAGGCTAGGGTGGACGAGCTTAGGGAGTTGCAAAAGTCTAAAAATTTCAAAGAGCAGAAAAAAATAGAGGATAGGATTGTAATTCTTAATGCAGAATACCATTACCTTTTACATACTGCTGGATATCTGGAGCGCTACTATAAAAAGCTACCTAGGGTAAGCAAACTGGAGGTGCAATATAATTAAATATGTTAGCTTTGATGCCTGCAAAGAGTACATTTCCGATACTTCCTTTGAAGACAGTACCGACAATCGTGATAGGATTAAATCAGCAAAGTACGTATTGGGTAGAATAATTGCTGAACAACTTTCAGATAGGCAAAAGCAGATTGCACTTTTGTACTTTTTTGAGCGAAAAAATATTCCTCAGATTGCAGAGTTGCTCTCTATCAATAAATCTACGGTGTCTAGAACCCTAGCTCGTGCCTTGAAGAACATTAACGATAGAATGAAGTATTATAGATTGAGATGACAATTAACATATATAATGAGCACAAAATAGGCTAGTCTGGGCGACAAAAAAACCATCGGAATAATCCGATGGTTTTTCTATGATTAAAGTAATAAAATTACTTAAGTTCAACTTTTGCGCCAGCAGCTTCAAGTTTAGCTTTAAGCTCATCAGCGTCAGCTTTTGAGATGCCTTCTTTAACTGGTTTTGGAGCGTTGTCAACAAGCTCTTTTGCTTCTTTTAGTCCTAGACCTGTAACTTCTTTAACAAGCTTAATAACGCCCATTTTTGAAGCACCAGCGTCAACAAGAACTACGTCGAACTCTGATTTTTCTTCTGCAGCAGCAACAGGAGCAGCAGCAGCAGCCATTGGAGCAGCAGCGGAAACGCCGAACTCTTCCTCGATTGCTTTAACTAATTCATTTAGCTCTAGTACAGTAAGAGCTTTGATATCATCAATAAATTTCACGATTTTCTCTGAAGCCATGAAAATGTACCTCCTAATAATTTTAAATTTAATTTTTATAGTTTAAATAAAAAAGTTTCAGTTACAGCCAAAACTGTAAAAGTTATTTTTCATCATAACCACGTATGGAATATTGCGGGGTATGCCTATGCAGTTTCTTTTTCAGCGATTGCGTTAAGAGCAACAGCCATACCACGTAGGTCCGCAGTAAGAACGCTGAGCAATTGACCGATAAGTTGTTCCTTTGAAGGAAGTTTACCTACTGCAATTACTTTATCTGCGTCTAAAATCTCTCCGTCCATAAAGCCGGCTTTGATATTAAATACAGTTTTTAGTTTGTCAGAAAACTTAGCAGCAATCTTAGCAGGAGCAATCGCATCATCGCTACTAAGAGCAAGAGCTGTTGTACCCTCTAAAAATTCGCCCAATCCTTCTAATCCTGCATTGTTAGCAGCAAAACGAAGCAATGTGTTTTTGACAACTGTGTAATCAACGCCTGCTTCCCTAAACTCCTTACGAAGAGTAGTATCATCATCAACGCTGATTCCTTTGTAGTCAACCAAAACGCCTGAAGACGCATTTTTTAACTTTTCAGTTAGAGTAACTACAACTTGTTGTTTTTCTTCTAAAACCTGAATACTTGGCAAAATATTCACCTCACTTATTTTTTTATATGAAGTGCCATTATTTCTTAATTAATCAAAATGAAAAGCTCTTTCTCAAACATAGTTTGGGAAAGAGCATAATTATATAGATTAAACTATACTATATGTCTAGTTTCCCTCGGTAGGAGAGCCAAAGCTCGTTATGCCAAAAGCACCTACTGTCTTAAAGAAATTAACAGCAATTTATATTTTACATTAGATTAGACAAGTTGTCAAGATTAAACGCCATATTTAGCAGTAGAAATTTTAACACCAGGTCCCATTGTAGAAGTTACTACGCAAGATTTTAGATATTGTCCTTTTGCAGCTGCTGGTTTAGCTTTAATAACAGCACCCATAAGAGTGTTCATGTTTTCTTCTAATTTAGCAGTACCAAAAGAAGCTTTTCCTATTGGACAGTGGATAATGTTTGTTTTATCCAAGCGATACTCGATTTTACCAGCCTTAGCTTCAGTAACAGCTTTTACAACATCAGGTGTAACTGTACCAGCTTTTGGTGATGGCATCAAGCCTCTAGGGCCTAAAACTTTACCTAGACGTCCAACAACGCCCATCATGTCAGGGGTTGCGATTACTACGTCAAAATCCATCCAGCCTTCGCCTTGGATTTTAGCAACGTATTCATCGGAACCAGCATATTCAGCACCAGCATCAAGAGCTGCTTGAACATTATCGCCTTTGCAAAGAACAAGGACTTTAATGCTTTTACCAGTACCGTTAGGCAATACAACTGCACCACGAACCTGTTGGTCAGCATGACGTGAGTCAACGCCTAATCTTATGTGTATTTCAATAGTTTCGTCAAACTTTGCTTTTGCAGAGGCAACAGCTAGATCTAAAGCTTCAGTTGCTTCATAAAGTTTGCTGCGGTCAATCAGTTTAGCACTGTCAACGTATTTTTTTCCGTGTTTCATTATTCATTTCCTCCCTAAAAGTGGTTAATAGCGGAATTTTCCTCCCACCAGGGTTAATTAATCGACTACTGAGATACCCATTGATCTAGCAGTACCTGCGATCATACTTATAGCAGTTTCAATGTTTGCTGCGTTTAAGTCAGGCATTTTAGTTTCTGCGATTTGCTTAACCTGTTCTTTTGTAATAGTTGCAACTTTTGTTTTGTTTGGCACAGCAGAGCCACTCTCGATACCGCAAGCTTTTTTAATTAAAATTGCAGCAGGCGGAGTTTTTGTTACAAAAGAAAAAGAACGGTCAGCATAAACTGTAATAACAACAGGGATTATAAGTCNNAAGTCCGATGTCATTTTTTGTACGCTCGTTAAATTCCTTTGTGAAAGACATAATGTTCACACCATGTTGACCAAGCGCTGGTCCAACCGGTGGAGCAGGAGTAGCCTTCGCAGCAGGAATTTGCAGCTTAATGTAGCCTACAACCTTTTGAGCCATAATTTGCACCTCCATAATTTGTGGTAAATGGCGGAATAGTCTTATTCTATTCCTCCCACTAGCGTTATTCTATATAGAAAACGCTACAGGTAATAAACCTGCGTTTGCATAAACGATGTTTATACGGTTACAACTTGACTTAACTCAAGCTCAACCTGATTATCTCTACCAAACATAGAAACTGTAATAGTTACAGAGTTTTTGTCGGTTTCGATTGCGTCAACTACGCCGATAAAGCCCTCTAAAGGACCGGCAACAACCTTAACGGAATCGCCAACTTCATAGTTAACTTCAACGTGAACAAGTTCAACACCAAGTGCCGCCACTTCCTTTTCAGAAAGAGGAACGGGCTTTGATCCAGGACCAACGAAGCCTGTAACACCACGGATGTTTCTGATAACATACCAAGAATCATCTGTCAATATCATCTTGACTAAAACGTAGCCAGGGAAAATTTTGCGTTCAACCTCACGTTGTTTGTTGTCCTTAACCTCTAAAACAGTCTCAGTAGGTACGCGTACCTCTTCAATCAATTCTTGAAGATTATGGTTTTCGACAACAGTTTCGATGCTTTTTGCCACCTTGTTCTCATAACCTGAGTAAGTGTGGATAACATACCACTTTGCGGCCTCTGACATTGTATCAGTCCTTCCAAGATCAAGGATTTACCTTGTGGTAATACCTAGTTCATTAACCCAACATAAAGTTGAATATGTTGATGAACACCCAGTCTAAAGACCAGATTGCGACTGCGGCAACAGCCATAAACATGATAACAACACCAGTGTGGTTGATAACTTGTTTTTTGGACGGCCAAACAATCTTTTTGAATTCACTTCTCAAGTCCTTAAAGAAACGGGTAACTTTTTTAAAAAAGCCATTTTTAGGTTTCGCGTCTTTTGCCTTTGCTTTTGCGACTACAGCAACTTCTTTAGACATAATAAAGCCACCTTCCGTTTACTTTGTTTCTTTGTGAGCAGTGTGTTTCCTGCAGAAACGACAAAACTTGTTCATTTCGAGCCTGTCAGGATCGTTTTTCTTGTTTTTCACTGTGTCATAATTACGTTGTTTGCACTCTGTGCAAGCTAAAGTAACTTTAACTCTCATATCGGCACCTCCTGCTAACTATCGGGATTGTGTTTGCCTCCCTCTTTCAAAAGGGATTGCACCCAAAAAATAGGCACAAAAAAATACACCTTCTTCGAGGTAATAACAATGATATCATAATAAGCATAGACTTGTCAACACTTTTGGGTTATTTTGTAACAAAATACTAAAAGTTGCATTTTTCATCTATTTGCAATATAATATATCTACAATAATAACACATCTAAGGGGAGAAGACAATGAAAGTATCAAAAAAAATCCCGGCAATTGCATATACCATTCTATGTGTATTTTTACTGATAGCGTTATTAGCGGGCATCAAGTATATTGTAGATTTGGGCGACGCAATCGGAGGAAACAACCACACATCTAACAATGGAATTAAATGGGATGATGAATCCTACGAAGCGGGAAAACCAATTGAGAATGGCGATATGTTGACACAAAAACTATCCAAAAGCGCAACCTCATATGAAATTGACCTCCCATATGGTAACATTACAATTATGCCTACAGACAAGGATGAGCCTTATGTGGAATATAAAAGAAGACGAGATATTGAAATTCAAACGAAAGAAGATAACGGACACGCTAGACTCAAAGTGAAGATGCCAAATAGACTTTCCAAATTGTTTTTTATTGACGAAGAGGATGTGAGAATTAACTTCTATCTTCCAAAGGATAAGCTAACTAGTTTGGAAGTAACATTTAACGCAGGTCTTTTAAAAATTAATGATATCGAAGCTGACGAGTTTTCCCTAAAAATGGCTGCCGGAAATGCAATTATAAAAGGTTGCGAGTTTGATACAATTGAAACCGACCTTTCGGCTGGTAATCTTAATTTATACATAGATGAAGATACGCAGAGGGTTAATAGCCATGTTTCAGCAGGTAATATGAAACTGATGTTGCCAGAAGATATCAAGGGTTTTGACCTAACTTATAAGGCGGATTTGGGCAATATTTCAAATAATCTCTCCTTTAATATAGACAGTTCTACTAATGGTTTTGCAATTGACAGAAGAGGCGAAATTTCTTATGGTGATAAGTCTTGTAAAATTGAACTGAAGGTAGAGGTAGGGAATATTAGTATAAATGAATATTAATACTGTATAATCTAACCTATATAATTGCCAAAAAGGCAATCGTTTTTTACACAAAACCCAACTAGAAACCACTAGTTGGGTTTTATTATTAGTATCATACACAAATAATACCACATATTGTATATTCGTCTTGACATATTTACTAAAACAAGTTAAAATATAGTGTGTAGTACTCTAATGAATTTCAGGATAAATAATATTCATTTGGCGGCGGAAACGTATTAAGGGTTTTCTCGTCAAAAAACAACAAATTAACTTAAAAATTAAACAAAAAAATTAACAGGAGGTATGGTAACGGAAATGGACACACTAATAGTAGTTTTGTACTGCATGATTGCTTTTATCGCATCAGGCGTAATTTGTGGTTTTATTGCCTTTAAACTAGGCGTTAACTATAGAAAAAAAATTGCAGAGGCTGAAATTGGCAGTGCTGAGGAACAAGCTAAAAAAATTCTTAACGATGCAATTCGTGACGCAGATACAAAGAAAAAAGAAACAATTATTGAAGCAAAAGATGAACTTCATAAACTTAGAACCGATGCAGACCGTGAAATAAAAGAACGCAGAGGTGAGCTTTCCCGTCAAGAAAGACGTATTGTTCAAAAGGAAGAAACACTAGATAAAAAAATGGATAACCTCGAATTAAAAGAGGAGCAACTACAAGGCAAACTTAAATCTGCAGAAGAAAAATTGCAAGAAGCTGACACAATTAAGAAAAGCCAAATTGACAACTTGGAACGAATTTCGGGTCTTACTGCGGAGCAGGCTAAGGACCAATTATTAGATAGTCTACAAGATGAATTAACTCATGAAAAAGCCGTTAAAATTTCAAACTACGAGCAAGTCTTAAAAGATGAATGTGACGAAAAAGCTCGTGAGTATATTTCCCTTGCGATTGCACGTTGTGCAGCAGACCAAGTTTCAGAGGCAACTGTTTCAGTTGTTAACCTACCAAACGATGAGATGAAGGGCAGAATTATTGGGCGCGAGGGCAGAAATATCAGAGCAATCGAAACACTGACTGGTGTTGATTTGATTATTGATGATACCCCGGAAGCGATTACCCTTTCTTGCTTTGATCCAGTTAGAAGGGAAATTGCAAAGATTACCCTTGAAAGACTGATTCAAGACGGACGCATCCACCCAACTCGTATTGAGGAAACCGTTGAAAAAGCAAAACGTGACGTTGACCAACGCATAAAAGCTGAGGGTGAACGTGCAGTAATGGAGACCAATGTTCATGGTGTACATCATGAAATTGTTAAACTAATCGGTAGACTTCGTTTCAGAACGTCTTATGGACAAAATGTATTAAACCACTCCATCGAGGTTGCTCACTTAGCTGGAATTATGGCTTCTGAGTTAGGGGTAGACGCAAACCTAGCGAGAAGAGCTGGGCTTTTGCATGATATCGGTAAGGCGCTTACTCATGAAATCGAAGGGTCACACGTTGAAATTGGTGTTGACATTGCAAGGAAGTTCAAGGAAAGTGCAGAAGTTATCCACGCAATTGAGGCACATCATAATGATGTTGAGATTAAAACTGTTGTTGCCGCATTGGTGCAAGCAGCTGACGCAATTTCAGCAGCTCGTCCTGCAGCACGACGTGAAAACTTAGAGAATTATATTAAACGTCTAGAAAAACTCGAAGAAATTGCTTGCTCATTTGAGGGCGTTGAAAAGTCATTTGCTATCCAAGCTGGTCGTGAAATCAGAATTATGGTTAGACCAGAGGACATCAAAGACGAGAAAATGATTATAGTTGCCCGTGAAATTGTAACTAAGATTGAAGATGAGCTAGATTATCCGGGACAAATCAAGGTTCATCTTATTAGAGAGAGTAGAACAATAGAATACGCAAAATAAGCGACACAACTGCGCAGAGGCGCAAATGTTGCTTTTATATCACACATTAGGTAAAACAAATTGGTATAGCAATTAATTTTTAATATACCAGTGTGATACATAAATTTAGAGCAGTAAACGAATTTCGTTTACTGCTCTTTTGGTTTCATAGTTCAAATTAGATGATGTAGCATTACAGAGATGCTATTACTTCTAGCTACAAAATAGGTGCTTGCCAATTCTCACAATAACAGGGCGAGTCCTCATCCACTTGTTAGAGGTTTTGTCTGGGTTAAAATAATAGATAGCGCCTCCTGACGGATCTTGGCCATTTAGGGCATCCTTTGCGGCTTTGTATGCTGAGTCTGAAATAGGTTGGTTAAATTGCCCGTCAACAACTGCGGTGAATGCTCCCTTTTGATAGATGACACCCGATAACGTATCAGGAAAAGAGGGATGCTCCACCCTGTTTAATACGCAGGCACCAACTGCTACCTGGCCGTTATATGGCTCACCACGTGACTCGGCTGATATGATACGCGCCAGCAAATTTATGTTGGTTTGGGTAGCTGCTGGTGTATTGCCAATTGATATTCCGAGTTTTTTTAGAGTTGCAGGGCCGGCTATGCCGTCTTGAGTCAAACCCTGTTGTTTTTGAAATGTTTTTACAGCCTTTTGAGTTGCAGTGCCATAGATGCCATCAACACTTCCTTTATATATTCCACGATCCTTGAGCTTTTCTTGGATGGCTTTTACTTCGCTACCTCTCGAGCCTACCTTAGAAAGGGTAGGTTGCGTGTCGACAGTAAAGCTTGAGGCTAGTATTGATATGCTTAGAACGTTGATACAAATTATAATTAAAATCTGTATTATATTTTTTGCTTTCATTAAATCACCTACACATACTATATTTTGAAATTATTTTGTGCCAAAATTGGGCTATTATTCTTTGGACATTATAATTATTCAATATACAGTATGAGTTTAAAGGTGACAGATAAATTTTTAATGCTATTATTAGCAAAAAACATGGAGTCGATATAGTAAAATTCAAACAAACTGATTGACAATATCTGGGTATCGGTATAAAATGACAGTAGGACAAGATATTGGTTAAAGATAAATACAGGGTTATAAAACAAAAAGGAGGTCAAAAGGATGCCAAACCTTTTCGTACCAGGAATTATGATTGTAAACCTGGTGTTGGCTTTAGGGTTATTTGGTTCTATAATAGCTATTTTGGTGCTTATAATTAAGTTGTTGGTTAAGAAGAACAAGCTGGCAGACATAGAATTGCAAAAGCATTATATGGATAGTTAGGAAAATGCTCAACACCTTTAATGACAGTATTTTTACTATATATAATGGAAGGCGTAAAACTGAGGTTAAATTGTTTGAATGTATTTGAAAATAACGGTTGACAATACTTACCCATTATGATAAGATATAAAAGTTGTCAAAACGACGAGAAACTTGGAGAAAAGAAGAAAAAGAAAAGT
>DBGA01000031.1 GCA_002295325.1 Ruminococcaceae bacterium UBA866
AGTAGACGTAGAAGATACACAAGAATAAGGCAGTTCCTGTTTTATTAAATTTTAAATCCCCATCTAAGATGGGGATTTAAAATTTAATAAAACAGGAACTGCCTTATTCTTGTGTATCTTCTACGTCTACTTCTTCATCAACCTCAAGGGTTGCCTCCTCAGCCTCAAGCTCTTTTTCAAGTGCCTCAAGCTCCTCTAGGTTAACATCTTCTTCAACAGCAGCCTCAACTGCTGCAATTTCTTCCTCGTCGTCGTGTTCTGCTCTTGCAAAGGTTACAAGTTGTGCATCAGGTGAAAGTCGCATTACACGCACACCGCTAGCGTAGCGTGACATTACATTAACGTCACTTACTCTGATGCGGATAATGATGCCATCATCTGCAATCATAATCAAGTCTTCATTGTCATCAACAACTTTAACTCCAGCGACATAGCCCTTGATATCATTTGTCTTATAGTTAATCTTACCATAACCACCACGAGCCTGTAGCCTGTACTCCTCCGTAGAGGTACGTCTGCCCTGTCCTTTGTTTGTGACAGTCATTACCGTAGCACCCTCGTGAAGACGCGCCATACTCACTACCTCGTCGCTCTCACGCAGTTTAATTGCACGAACACCTCGTGCTCCTCGAGAAAGTGGTCTGATTTGGGTTTCGTCAAGTCTGATTGACATACCATTTCTAGTTGCAATCAAAATTTCACTCATTCCGTCAGTTAAGCGAACGGACGCAAGCTCATCACCCTCGTTAAGATTAATTGCAATCAAGCCATTTTTACGAACATTTTTATAAGCGTCAAGCTTTGTTCGTTTGATTAAGCCTTTTCTAGTTGTCATCACAAGGAATTTATCCTCTTCAAACTCTTTCACCTTAATCATATATGCAATCTTTTCTTCGCCCTCAATCGGGAGAAGGTTTACTACATTGATACCACGAGATGTACGGCTACCCTCAGGAATTTCATAGCATTTTAGCTTATACATTTTTCCTTTATTTGTAATAAACAATACATTTTCATGGGTTGAGGAAATAAATAACTCCTCAACAAAGTCCTCATCACGATGCTTCATTCCAGAAACACCACGACCTCCACGCTTTTGTAGCTTATAAACATCGGTTGGCTGACGTTTGATATATCCAAAATGAGTTAGGGTTACAACGCAATCCTCTTCTGGGATTAAGTCTTCAATATCAACTTCGCCACTAACCTGCATAATTTCAGTGCGTCTATCATCACCAAAACGTTTTTTTATCTAATGAATTTCTATTTTAAGAATTTCAAGAATTTTATTTTCATCTGAAAGAATATCTAGTAATTCTGCAATACGTTTTAGGATTGCAGCCAACTCATCCTCGATTTTTTGTCGCTCAAGTCCTGATAACTGCCCCAAACGCATTGCCACAATAGCAGATGCTTGTAATTCAGAAAGGCCAAAGCGCTCAATCAATCTGATTTTTGCAGTCGGTTGGTCAGCAGAGGCTCTGATAATTGAAATTACTTCATCAATGAAATCAATTGCAATCTTCAATCCCTCAAGGATATGTTCACGCTCTCTTGCTTTTTTAAGCTCAAACTCCGTGCGACGTCGAATAACCGATGATTGGAACTTAATATAATGCTCAAGACACTCTTTTAGCGTCAAAACCTTAGGTTGCCCATCAACAAGGGCAAGCATAATAACACCAACTGTATCCTGCATTTGAGTATATCTGTAAAGTTGGTTTAATACCACCTGTGGATTGGCATCACGTTTGAGTTCAATTACAAAATGCATACCATTTCTATCAGACTCATCACGCAAATCAGAAATTCCCTCAATGCGTTTATCTTTTACAAGGTTTGCAATTGACTCAATTAATCTAGCTTTGTTTACCATGTATGGAAGCTCGGTTACAACAATTCTAAAACGATTATTTTTAAAGTCTTGGATTTCTGCCCTTGCCCTTAGTGCAATCTTTCCACGTCCTGTAGCATAAGCTGCACGAATTCCACTATATCCCATGATAATACCCGCAGTAGGGAAGTCAGGCCCTTTAATACACTCAAGAATATCTAACAAATCAGCCTCTGGATTATCGATTAGCAAATTAATGCCATCAATAACCTCGGTTAGATTATGAGGCGGTATATTTGTTGCCATACCAACAGCGATACCGGTAGAACCGTTCACAAGCAGGTTTGGAAAACGTGATGGAAGCATAACAGGTTCTTGTAGACGGTCATCATAGTTTGACCTAAAGTCGACAGTTTCCTTGTCAATATCGCTCATCATTTCCATAGAAATTTTGCTCATTCGAGCCTCTGTGTATCTATATGCAGCGGCAGGGTCACCATCGACAGAACCGAAGTTACCATGGCCATCCACCAATGGATAACGCAGAGAAAAGTCTTGTGCTAAACGTACTAGGGCATCATAAACAGAGGAATCACCATGGGGGTGATACCTACCAAGCACAGAACCTACTGTGTCAGCGCATTTTCTATATGCCTTTTCAGGGTAAAGCGCATTCTCATACATTGTGTATAATATTCTTCTATGAACAGGCTTTAATCCATCGCGAACATCCGGAAGTGCACGAGATACGATAACAGACATGGAATAATCAAGAAATGATTTTCTCATTTCCTTTTCTATATCACGATGTATGACTTTTGTACCTTCATTATTCATCAAAATTCTTTCACCTCATAATTTTATACTAATTGAACCACATAAAATAACGCTACTTTTATACTGATTTTTCTATATATCTATCTTTCATAGCCGTCTTAAAAATTTCTATAATTTTTTCTTCTTGCTCCTGCTTTAAGCATCGTTTTGGCAAAATAAATAGTCTTTGTTTTCCAGCACAAACCAAATACAGATTTGCTGTTTCATATATCGCAGTAATTTCCTTACTGTACTCAATAATAAAACTTCCGTTATCTTCTCCGACTTTTATACAGTTATCATAGACAACCATAGAAAAATTAAGTTCTTGTAAATCAGCAGCTTTTGCAGTCTTTTTTATATGCATCTTTGGCAAAATCCATATAAAGCATAATACCGCAACACACATAGCAGCAAGAAAAACAGAGAAAACCTCTGCTGGATTTTTTAAAATATTCACCATATAGACAAAGAAAACACAGAGCAAAATTGCAGAATAAATTAAATTCTTTTTTAAAATTGTAACACTTTGATAAACTGTTAACCCCTCAGTTACCTCTTTTCCATTGAAGGAATATTCAACTTCTATTCCTTCTTTTTGGTCTAGTTGCACCTTAATGTCATCATGAGGGTCTAACTCAGGCAAAACATCATATTCTTCCGTTTCAACCCCACCATGAAAGTCACTATGATAATTTTTTAAGATATCAGGGTCTGTTTTATCAAGTTCAATTGAATTTCCCTGTTCCTCTTCGACTATCTGATTTTTGTCCATATTGGTTTGACCTCCGTTTTGTCTTAAAGTTGTTAGAAACTTAAACGTCCAAGTTACTTACATATTTAGCATTTTTCTCAATAAATTCGCGTCTTGGCTGGACCTTGTCTCCCATAAGAATAGTAAAAATTTCGTCAGCAGTGGCAGCTTCTCCTGGTTCAACCTTGATAATAATTCGATTTTCAGCATTCATTGTTGTTTCCCAAAGTTGTTCGGGGTCCATCTCTCCAAGACCTTTATAGCGTTGAATGTCAACCTTTGCGCCATTTTCCCCTCCAAGTTCAAGCATATAACGGTCACGCTCTTCGTCTGTATAAGCATAGCGAACTTGTTTTGCCCTTGAAAGCTTAAATAATGGCGGTTGTGCAATATAAATATGCCCCTCGTCAACAAGAGGACGCATAAAACGAAAGAAAAACGTTAGCAACAATGTTCTGATATGAGAACCGTCGACGTCAGCATCGGCCATGATAACAACTTTGCCATAACGTAATTTTGAAAGGTCAAATTCCTCTCCGATTCCTGTTCCAAGCGCAGTTACAATTGGCATCAACTTTTCATTTCCGTAAACCTTGTCAAGTCTTGCTTTTTCAACGTTTAGCATTTTTCCCCAAAGTGGAAGAATTGCTTGATAGCGACGGTCACGTCCCATCTTTGCAGAGCCACCCGCTGAATCTCCCTCGACAATATAAATTTCTGTCAACGCTGGATCACGTTCTTGACAGTCAGCAAGCTTACCAGGTAGGGAAGCCGTCTCAAGTGCCGACTTACGTCTTGTCAAATCCCTCGCTTTTTTTGCAGCCTCTCTTGCTCGTTGTGCAGTAATTGCTTTATCAAAAATTGCTCTGGCAACAGCAGGATTTTCTTCAAGATAATTCCTCAATTTTTCAGTTACAAGTCCCTCAACCA
>DBGA01000006.1:0-249 GCA_002295325.1 Ruminococcaceae bacterium UBA866
TAATACAAAGATAAACAGATGTGTTCTGTTTGTTTTGTTGTGCTTATGCAAGAAAGTTATTCTTTTTTCTCTTAATATATACACTTGTATTATGCTATAATGATTAGCTTAACTACGTATATCTATGAGCTGTAAGAATAATTAATTCTTGCGGCTCTTACTTTTTTATAAAGTGGAAACTTGAATCAGAGGGGGTTTCAAACCCCACCTGATTCTTAGTTGAACGAATCCAGGGACGTAGCCGCTCTT
>DBGA01000006.1:280-3001 GCA_002295325.1 Ruminococcaceae bacterium UBA866
GGGTAGTCATCGGATAAATAATTCGAATAAGGAGGATGAATAATATTATGATAAATAAAGACACTTTGCTAACACATGATAATCTCCATATAGAGTCGGATACTGCAGGCGACACTTATATGGAGCAATAACAAGGTCGCCTATTGTTCCGACTTTGTTATTTATACTATTAAATACAGAGGAGGACAAAAATATGTCTTTAATAAATGTTACAAACCTAACCTTTGCTTATGAAGGTAGCTATGATAATATTTTTGAAAATGTAAGTTTTCAAATTGATACCGATTGGAAATTAGGATTTACTGGAAGAAACGGAAGAGGAAAGACTACTTTTCTAAATCTTTTGCTTGGAAAATACGAATATAATGGAAACATTTCAGCTGATGTGACTTTTGAATATTTTCCTTATGAGGTGCAGGAGCAAAGCAACTTCACCATAGATGTCATAAGGGAGATTAGTCCAAATTCAATGGATTGGGAAATATTAAAAGAATTATCTTTGTTAGATATGGACTACGATGCTTTATATAGACAGTTTTATACACTATCTAAAGGAGAGCAGACCAAAGCATTGTTGGCTGCTATGTTTTTGAAGGAGAACTCCTTCTTACTTATTGATGAGCCTACCAATCATTTGGATGCTGAAGCTAGGCAAAAACTAAGTAATTACTTGAAAAAAAAGAAAGGATTTATTCTGATTTCACATGATAGGTCTTTTTTGGATAATTGTGTTGACCATATCTTATCTATTAATAAAACTAATATTGAAATACAAAAAGGTGATTTTTCTTCATGGTGGAGAAACAAAGAGTTACAGGATAGTTATGAGCTGGCAGAAAATGAGAAATTAAAAAGGGATATCACCAGACTTTCCAGCGCTGCGAAACGGACTTCCACCTGGTCAGATAGTGTTGAAAGCAGTAAGTATGGAACCACTAATTCCGGAAGTAAATTAGACAGAGGATATGTTGGACATAAAGCTGCAAAAATGATGAAGCGTGCTAAAAATATAGAAGCTAGACAACAAGACATGATTGAGGAAAAATCAAAACTTCTTAAAAATATTGAATCTAATGAAAGCTTAAAAATAGTACCGCTTACTTTCCATGATAAAAAGCTTGTAGAACTTACAGATGTTGCAATTGAATATGATGATAGAATTGTCTGTGAAGGAGTAAACTTCACTATAGAGCAAGGTGAAAGAATTGCTATTCAAGGAAAGAATGGCAGCGGAAAATCAAGTATATTGAAATTAATTTATGGAGAAGACATCCCCCATAGTGGAATTGTAAGAAAGAATAATAAGTTAATCATTTCGTATGTTTCACAAGATACTTCAAATTTATATGGTAACTTATCTGATTATGCAGATAAACACTGTATTGACGAGAGTTTATTTAAAGCGATGCTTAGAAAACTTGATTTTTCAAGAGAACAGTTCGAAAAGAATATCGAGGATTTTAGTGGAGGACAGAAGAAAAAGGTATTGCTTGCTAAAAGTTTGTGTGAACGGGCACATTTATATATTTGGGATGAACCATTGAACTTTATTGATGTCATTTCTCGTATGCAGATTGAGAAATTGTTAATTGAACATGAACCTACAATTTTGTTTGTTGAGCATGATAGTGCATTCTGTGAAAATATTGTAACAAAAACAATAAAATTGTAAAGGTAGAAATGGCAATTAATATGTTTAATGGGAATATAAAAGTAACACACAATAGGCTCCATGCAAAGCCAGATGTTTTAGGCGATGCTTGCATGGAGTAGTATAAGTCGCTAATTATACTGGCTTTGCTTCTTAACTATTAATAGTGAGGAGGAAGCCTACATGAAACAGATAAAAACTAAATATGAAAAAATAAAACAAATAGTATCAAATTTAAAATTACCTGATTATAGATACGAACAGCTTACAAAAGCTATTTTTCATCAGAGAATAGATAATTTTGATGATATGCATATACTACCAAAAGCGTTAAGGATAGCTTTAGTAAATGAGTTTGGAAATAATGTATCTAGTGTAATACCTGTTTTTTCACAAGATTCTAAACAAGCTCAAAAATTGTTATTCGAATTGACTGATGGGGAAAGAATAGAAGCTGTTGGACTAAAGTATAAACAGGGGTGGGAATCGTTTTGCATTTCTTCCCAATGTGGTTGTGGTTTTGGATGTCGTTTTTGTGCAACGGGAAGTGCTGGATTTAAACGCAATCTTACTGTTGATGAGATAACTGACCAATTACTTTATTCCTATTTTAATGACCATAGATTGAATAGTATTTCATTTATGGGAATGGGTGAGGCTCTTGCGAATCCAGAGTTATTTGATGCAGTAAAAATTTTAACTGATCAAAATTTATTTGGGTTAAGTCAACGAAGAATTACTATTTCAACAATTGGCATTATACCAGGAATTCAAAGATTGACCAAAGAATTTTCACTGGTGAATCTAGCTTTTTCACTTCATTCACCATTTGAAAGCCAACGAAGCAATTTAATGCCTATAAATAAAAGATTTCCATTGAATGAGGTAATGAAGACATTAGATGAACATATCATTCATACGGGACGACGAGTGTTTATTGCTTATATTATGATTGAAGGAATTAATGATTCGAAAGAACATGCAGAGGCAGTTGTAGGTTTATTGAAAAATCGTGGTTCATGGGAGCATTTATATCACATTGATTTGATACCGTATAATTCTACGGACAG
>DBGA01000025.1 GCA_002295325.1 Ruminococcaceae bacterium UBA866
AGTGAAGATCTATACTGGGGCAAGGGTAAATAAAATTGAACAGCTAGACGAAATTACCTGTCACTTTTCAGCTAAGGAGAAATCAGAAACTGTCAGTGCACAAGGTATTCTTATTGCAACTGGCAGGAACGCAAACACACAAAATCTGTTTGGTGAGGGGATAGAATTACCGCTTGACAGGGGCATGATTTCAGTAGACGAAAATTTTGAAACTTGTATAAGTGGTATCTATGCAATTGGTGATGTTATAAAGGGTGGTATTCAACTGGCACATGTTGCCTCGGCACAGGGTATCAATGCTGTATCCGTTATGTTTGGTGTCAAGCCACCGATTAACCTTTGTGTTGTTCCCTCTTGCATCTATACGAACCCTGAAATTGCAACGGTTGGCATCACGGCTGACGAAGCAAAGGCAAGCGAAATTCCTGTGAAAACCGGCAAGTTTATTATGTCTGCAAATGGAAAAANNGGCTGATAGGGGATTTATTAAAGTGGTTTTCCATGCGCAAACAGAGGTTATTTTGGGCGCTCAACTGATGTGTTGTCGTGCAACTGATATGATTGGAGAGCTTGCAACTGCTGTCGCTAATAAACTCACGATTGCAGAGCTTTCGTCGGTGATCAGGCCTCATCCGACTTTTAATGAGGGTGTTACTGAGGCAATTGAAGATGTTTATGGTCATGCGATACATGCACAACCAAAAAGATAATAATAAAGTGGTAGGACGTATTATGTCCTACCACTTTTAACACAACTTAACCAAAAAAAATCTATGGAACTGTATATCTTTCTGACTTTGGTATATGGTATAATATAGAAAATGAAGCTTAATAGAATACAGGAAATTTGCTTATCTGACATTCTAGATTAACTATTTGACGGAGGTAAACTTTATGGTACTATTATCAGTTTTCTACCTATTTGCGTTCGGATTTTTAATGGCAACTTGTTATCTGGATAACCTGAAAAAACATCACCCTTTGGCAAAATTCATAAACAGCGTAGGCTTTATTGCAGTAGCTACTTACGGTGGATTTATTACTGGACAGTGGGCATTTTATTTTAGCGTGCTCCCAGCGTTTATCTTGTGCTTATGTGGAGATGTTTTGCTTGCACTCCAAGATGGTACGGGCAATAATAAACTTTTTTTAGCCGGTCTATCTTCTTTTTTACTCGCGCATATCGTCTTTGTCTGGGCATTTAGTACGAAAGTTCCTTTCTCATTATATGACTTGATACTACCAGTCTTAGCAGTTGTAATGACGGTCTTTTTAGTAAGAATGAAGGGCATGGATGTAGGTAATATGCGTAACGCTGTGCTTGTGTATTCCTTTTTTGTAGCGCTGCTTTTTGCTAAGGGAATTAATCTTGTCATAATAAATTCTGCGTCAGTAAGTAATATTTTACTTTGTGTAGGTTCATTTTTATTTTTAGTTTCTGATACGATTATACTCTTTTTATGTTTTTATGAGAGAAAGCATCCTCTCGTGAGATTTTTCAACCTATCTACCTATTATTGTGGTATGTTTTTAATTGCATTAAGCCTGTTATATTGATACACTAAGGAGGAAACACAATGCAAAAAGTGATAGAAAAGCAACGGAACTTTTTTAATAGCGATGCTACAAAGAGTGTCGAGTTTAGAATAAAAATGCTTAAGAAATTGCAAAACGCAATCATAAGCAACGAAGATTTAATATACAGTGCTCTGAAATTAGATTTGAATAAATCAGAAACCGAGGCTTATTTAACTGAAATTCAAACAGTGCTTGGTGAGATAAAAGTGGCATTAAAAAATATAAAGAGGTGGCAAAAACCCAAAAGGGTAAAGACACCGGTTACACATTTTCCATCATCAAGCTATGTTTACAGCGAGCCATATGGTGTTATGCTTATTTTATCGCCTTGGAATTATCCCTTTAATTTGGCACTATCCCCTTTGGTTGGAGCGATTGCCACAGGCAACTGCGTAATTCTAAAAGTGTCCAAGAGCAGCGTGAATGTGTCAAATGTAATTGATAAAATTATAAGTGAAACGTTTGATGAGAACTACATCTATTGCACTGGTGACAGATATTCTTATGATGAAATTTTAAATCAGAAATACGATTTTATTTTCTTCACAGGAAGTGAAAATGTGGGCAAAATCGTGATGGAGGCCGCAAGCAAGAATGTAACCCCACTTGTGCTTGAGCTTGGCGGAAAAAGCCCATGTATCATTGACAAAAGTGCAAACATTGATTTGGCTGCAAAAAGGATTGTTTGGGGCAAGTTTTTGAATTCAGGTCAAACCTGTATTGCTCCCGACTACGTTANNATCCAAAGATTATCAATCAACATCATTTTGATAGGCTGACAGGGCTAATTGCTAACGAAGCAAACAAAGTCGGTGGTAGATCTGATGGTGAAAAGCAAAAAATTGAACCGACTATGTTTATTACAGCAGGGCATAATGATGAAATTATGCAAGAGGAAATCTTCGGCCCAATCTTGCCAATTATTTCATATGATAAAATAGATGATGTTATCGCTACACTAAGAAATAAGCCCAAACCACTTGCATTTTACCTATTTAGCGAAAACCACCGGCTTATTGAAAAAATGCTGAACTCGGTGGCATTTGGCGGGGGTTGTGTCAATGACGTTATCATGCATATTGCAAACCATCATTTGCCATTTGGCGGAGTTGGAAGTAGCGGTATGGGTAGCTATCATGGAAAATACAGCTTTGATTTGTTCTCACATAAAAAGGGCATCTTGAAAAATAAGAGCTATTTTGATATTCCGTTCCGTTATCCCCCATACAATGAGAAAAAGCTGAAGATATTAAAAAAGGTAACAAAATAATTGCTCATAAATAAAAATGCCACGAAGTTCGATGAGAACTTCGTGGCATTTTTGCATTTAAATTACTATATAAATAAGGACATA
>DBGA01000078.1 GCA_002295325.1 Ruminococcaceae bacterium UBA866
TTAATTACAATAATATCTCCAATTTGTACTTCATCTGGGTCAACTTTGACAAGTTCATCGCCTTTTTTAACATTTGCATAATCTGGTCGAATATCCATAAGGCTTGCAATTGACTTTCTCGACTTGCCAACTGCATAGCTTTGAAACAGTTCTCCAACTTGATAAAACAGCATAACTGCAACACCTTCAGGATACTCACCAATAAAAAATGCACCAATTGTTGCAATACTCATTAAAAAGTTTTCATCGAAAACTTGACCTTTAAAAATATTTTTTACAGCTCTTTTTACAACATCTCCACCTACAATAATGTAACTTATTATAAAGAGAGCAATCTGTAACCATTCATTATTTAAATTAAGCAATACTGCTGTAGCTAACAAGGCTGCACCAATAATTATTCGCCATAGTCGTTTTGTCATACTAAATAGCCTCCTTTAAGCCTTTTTCATAGTTGTATCGGGTTCAATTTTTTTAACTATTTTTTCGGCCTCTGCTATTATTGTTGGCATTTTTTCATCCTCACCATCAATAACGAGTTTTGTGGTCATAAAGTTAACAGTAGCTTCTTTCACTCCATCAAGCTCATTAATAGCCTTTTCCATTTTTGCCGCGCAATTTGCACAATCTAAACCTTCAAGTATAAATTTCTTTTTCATTATTAAATCCTCCTAAATATTATTTGTAATTTTATTTTGAATACTACAAGTCTTTTTCAAATTTTCTTGAAGCATTGCTCATTTGAAATGAAGACTTAAATATCTGCCCAAATATCTTCAAAAAATATTCTATTCTACCGCATTACTACTTCTCGTTGATATGAATTAGACCTTGGTCAAATATTTCTCTTACATGATCGTCAACTAACGAATAATATACTACTTTGCCTTCTTTTCTGTTTTTTACTAAATTAGCTTGTTTTAAGACTCTCAGCTGATGGGAAATTGCTGATTGTGTCATGTTAAGTAATACAGCGATATCACAAACACACATTTCAGATTCATGTAAAGCCCATAGTATCCTGATTCGTGTTGAATCTCCAAATACTTTAAATAATTCTGCTAAATCGTAAAGGCTTTCTTCTTGAGGCATTTTATCTCTAACTTGATTTACAATATCCTCATGAATTACATTGCAGTCACATCTTTCAATTGAATTAAATTTTTCAGTCATATTATCACCTCTTTTTAAATCATTTCATTTGAATACTTGAGCAAACATTCATGCGTTGTGTATTTATTATATTATTGTTTTTCTCATATGTCAATAGTTATATGAGCATTTATTCAAGTGTTTTTTAAATATGTTTCTGAAATATTCCATAGTACTTCATCAGCAGTTAGGAGAAATATTACTGCAAGGTAGCTTTGCAATCCATCCTCTATATCAATATCTTGTTTCTGAATTGAATGATAAAATCTTCCCTCGTGGTTATGATTTAAAAATAGTTCGCCAGAAAATTTGCTACTTTTAATACCTCCTTCACAATTAGAATGATTATTAATGACTATTCCACTTCTTCTTTGAGGAAAATTAGGTGCCAGCATCATCAGCTACTCTATCCCTCCCAGTGATGTACCATACATGAAATATCTTGACATTGTTCTCAGTCCTTTCTATTGGTTTATTGAAATAAAAAAGAGGCGAAGACTATCGATCATAAGTTGACCGAAGACTTCGCCTCTTAGAATTGCTATATTTAGTTTTAGATTTTATATAAAACAAAAGCACCAAGAATTTTATCTCAGTGCTGTTGAAGTTTTTACATGTTATTGTTAGTATAAAAGATATGTTCATTTTCTGCTAATGGAATGTTACACTCTTAATCAGCGATTAAAAAATATTTTTTGTACTGTTATAGCTTCTTTACATTCAAAGCTCTAAAAGCATTTAATACTGCAATGATAGTTACACCTACATCTGCAAATATAGCTGCCCACATAGTAGCTATTCCAAAAGCACTCAAAATAAGAACAATTATCTTTATTCCAATTGCAAATACTATGTTTTGATTTGCAATTTTTAATGTCTTTTTAGAAATCTTCATTGCAGTAGCAATTTTCGATGGCTCATCAGTCATAATTACAATATCAGCAGCTTCAATGGCTGCATCAGAACCTAAACCACCCATTGCTATTCCAATATCTGCACGAGCTAATACAGGTGCATCATTGATTCCGTCACCGACAAAGGCGAGTTTACCTTTTGTGGATTTTTGTGAAAATAATTCTTCTAGTTTTTCAACTTTGTCTGCTGGCAATAGTTCTGCATAAACCTTATCAAGACCAAGCTCTTTAGCAACTTTTGAACCAACACTTTTATTATCACCTGTCAACATAACTGTTTGCTTAATATTAGCTGCCTTAAGTTCCTTGATTGCTTGTGCTGAATCTTCCTTTACCTCATCGGCAATTACAATGTAACCTATATATTTATTATTAACAGCAACATGTACAGCAGTACCGATCAGCTCTCCCTTGAAATAAGGGATATCCATCATTTTCATAAGTTTGATATTTCCTGCCATAACCTTTTTGCCATCTACTGTTGCAATAACACCATGACCTGATATCTCTTCTACATCTGAAATACGTCCATTGTCTATTTCTTTGCCATATGCACGTTTCAGTGAAAGTGAAATCGGATGATTGGAATAGCTCTCCACATATGCAGTTAATTCAAGTAGCTCTTCTTTGGAAACTCCTTCTGGATGAATTTCCTGTACATTAAATACACCTTTCGTTAGTGTACCTGTTTTATCAAAAACAACAATCTCTGTTTGAGCCAATGCTTCAAGGTAGTTACTACCTTTAACTAAAATACCTTTTTTTGAGGCTCCACCTATTCCACCGAAGAAACTCAAAGGAATTGAAATAACTAAAGCACACGGACAGGATACCACAAGGAATGCTAGTGCTCTATATATCCAATCACTAAAAGTCGCCCCGTCTATAACAAGAGGCGGTATAATAGCTAGAAAAACTGCAATTATAACCACAACTGGTGTATAATATCTCGCAAACTTAGTAATAAATTGTTCTGAATTGGATTTTTTACTACTTGCATTTTCAACTAAATCAAGAATTTTGCTTACAGTAGATTCTCCAAATTCCTTGGTAACCTCTGCTGTAATAACTCCATTAATATTGATGCAACCACTCAGGATATCACTTCCTACTTCTACTTCACGAGGAACAGATTCACCAGTAAGTGCCGATGTGTCAATCATTGAACTTCCCTCTATTACCTTGCCATCTCTCCTGCTTTAATTACAATAA
>DBGA01000002.1:0-17760 GCA_002295325.1 Ruminococcaceae bacterium UBA866
TATTTGCAGACGCTGTAAAATCTGCAAAAACAGTTGTCTGGAATGGGCCAATGGGTGTATTTGAAAACCCACTTCTTGCAAAGGGCACAATCGCAGTTGCAAAAGCACTTGCTGAAACTGATGCTATCACAATTATTGGTGGCGGTGACTCTGCTGCTGCTGTAAATATACTTGGATATGGTGACCAAATGAGCCATATTTCAACTGGTGGCGGTGCTTCTCTTGAATTCCTAGAGGGCAAGGATCTTCCAGGCATTACTTCAATGAATAACAAGAAATAAGTCTATAATTAAATCAAATAAGGGCGAACATTGTTCGCCCTTATTTGTGAAAGTCAACGAATTCTAATTTACACAAATAAAGGAGAAAACATAATGAACAAATCACTTAGAAACGCAGTTATCGCAGGTAACTGGAAAATGAACAATACAAGAGTTGAAACAACAGCTCTTATCAATGAGTTAGCACCATTAGTAAAAGGGGCTGACTGTGAAGTAGTAGTTTGTGTTCCTTTCACTAATTTGCAAACTGCTGTAGAGCTTGCAAAAGGTACAAACATCAAAGTTGGTGCACAAAACTGCCATTTTGAAAAAAATGGTGCATACACAGGCGAAATTTCAGCTGATATGCTAGTTGAGATGGGCGTAGAGTATGTTGTAATCGGACATAGTGAGCGTCGCCAATATTTTGCAGAAACTAATGTGACTGTTAACAAACGCACAAAAGCTGCTATTGCAAGCGGGCTAAAGGTATTACTTTGCGTTGGCGAGATGTTAGAAGACCGAGAGCAAGGCATCACAGATGAGCTAGTTGCACTTCAAACTAAAATTGGACTTTTGGACATTGACAAAGCAGATTTGGATAAAATCATCATTGCTTATGAGCCAGTATGGGCTATTGGAACTGGAAAAACTGCAACAGCAGAGCAAGCAAACGAAGTTTGTACAATGATTCGTAACACTGTTGCAAAAATCTATGACCAAGCAGCAGCAGACGCTATGACTATCCAATACGGTGGTTCAATGAACGCTGCAAATGCAGATGAATTACTTGCTAAACCAGATGTAGACGGTGGTCTAATCGGTGGAGCATCACTAAAAGCAGCTGATTTCACTGCAATTATAAACGCAGCATCTAAATAAATGATAGAGGGCGCGCCTTTGCGTGCCCTTTTTTGAATTATAAGAAGGGGATTATGATATTATGAAACAACCATTGGCATTAATTATACTAGACGGTTATGGCATTAACGAAAGCGAATATGGAAACGCAATTAAGGCTGCAAAAACGCCTAATATTGACCGCATATTTGCAGAGGCAAGCCTAACATCAATTGGCGCATCTGGACTTGACGTAGGACTTCCAGACGGACAAATGGGTAACTCTGAAGTAGGACATACAAATATCGGAGCAGGTCGAGTAGTTTATCAAGAACTTACTCGCATTACTAAATCTATAAAAGACGGAGATTTCTTCTCAAATGTTGAATTGGTTGCTGCAATGACTGCGTGCAAGACAAACGGCACTGCACTTCATCTGATGGGATTATTGTCTGACGGTGGAGTTCATAGCCATATTGACCACGTTTATGGATTGTTGGAAATGGCAAAACAGATTGGTCTTACAGAGGTTTATGTTCATTGCTTTATGGATGGACGTGACGTTCCTCCTTCTTCAGGAAAGAGTTTCGTCGCTGCTTTATATGGAAAAATGCAAGAAATTGGCGTTGGTAAAATTGCCACAGTATCAGGCAGATACTATGCAATGGATAGAGATAATCGTTGGGATAGGGTTGAGAAAGCTTATGCTGCAATGGTATACGGTAAGGGTGTTACTTGTGATTGCCCAGCAGAGGCTATAGCAGAATCCTATGAGAAAAACATCACTGACGAATTTATTGACCCAATCGTAGTAAACAGTGGAGCAAGTATAAAAGAAAATGACAGCGTTGTTTTCTTCAACTTTAGACCAGACAGAGCAAGAGAACTTGCTCGTGTTTTTGTAGACGAAGCATTTGATAGTTTTGAACGCAAAAAAGGTTTCTTCAAACTGAATTTTGTATGTATGACTCAATATGATGTTACAATGCCAAACGTAACTGTTGCGTTTAAACCTCAATCGCTGACAAACACATTGGGTGAATATCTCAGTGCAAACGGCAAAACTCAGCTAAGAATTGCTGAAACCGAGAAATATGCACACGTTACATTTTTCTTCAATGGTGGTATTGAGGCGAAATTTGAAGGCGAGGATAGAGCCCTAATCAACTCTCCGAAGGTCGCTACATATGACCTCAAACCAGAAATGAGCGCATATGATGTTTGTGATGAGGCTGTTAGATGCATCAATTCAGATAAATATGACGTAATTATATTAAACTATGCAAACTGTGACATGGTTGGGCATACAGGTTTCTTTAGTGCAGCGGTTGCAGCTGTTGAGGCTGTTGACACTTGCGTAGGAAGAACTGTTGACGCTGTTCTTGCAAAAGGTGGCATAGCACTTGTTACTGCTGACCATGGTAATGCAGACCAAATGTATGAGCCAGACGGTTCTCCATTTACTGCACATACTACAAACAAGGTTCCTTTTGCTGTTTGTGGCAAAAATGTTGCTTTGCGTGACGATGGAAAACTTGCTGATATCGCTCCAACTATGCTAGAACTTATTGGTTTGCCAAAACCATCTGAAATGGATGGAAAGAGCATAATTATTTAACAAATAAAAAACCTCACGTCTTAGCTTGGTCTTAATAACAATGTAATTTGGTTAATAAGCAGAATGCTTTGGGCTAAACTAGAATTACACAGTGTTAAAAAGACTGTTGCTTGATGTGAGGTTTTTTATAATATACAAAGACTTCACAGATTATTCACAAAGAACGATTACAAATGTGTTACAATTTGTAATAAGTTGTTTATATTAAGAGTTAATGCCCCTACAATCGAACTAATTTGTAATTTTTTATAGTTTTAACTTGCAAAATACAAATAAATTGAGTAAAATAAGTATAAGTAATTTTATGCAAAGATGCTGAAAATATATTAAATAAGAGGGGTAATTTTTATGTCAAACAGACTTTTTCAAGGCGTAGTTCATCAGATGCGAGACACAGTAAACCGTGTAATTGGAGTTGTTGATGAATCCGCAACAATAATTGCCTGCAGCGAGCTTTCAAAAATTGGAACGACGAATGAATATATTGCACTTGATTTAATTGAAACAAGTGACGTTTTTGTGCGTGACGGCTACAGCTATAAGCCTTTTGGCTCACACAATAAACCTGAATACGCTGTTTTTGTTGAGGGCATTGACGAACAGGCTTCCAAGTTTGCTCAATTAATTGCAATTTCATTGACAAGCATTAAGCAGTATTATGATGAGAAATATGACAAAAACAACTTCATTAAAAACATAGTGCTTGATAATATTTTGCCTGGTGACGTTTATGTTAAGGCTCGTGAGCTTCATTTTTCAAATGAGGTTAGCCGTGTTGCGTTGTTAATCAGAATAATTTCAACAAATGAAGTTTCTGCTTACGATGTAATTCAAAACCTATTCCCAGACAAGCAAAAAGACTATGTATTCAATATCAACGAAAATGATATTGTACTAATCAAAGAAACTAAGGCTGGTATTGAAACAAGAGACCTAGAGAAACTTGCAAGTTCAATTGTTGATACATTGAGTTCTGAGTTTTATACAAAGGCAGCCGTTGGTATCGGTACAACTGTAATCGGTATCAAGGACTTGGCGCGTTCATTTAAAGAGGCTCAAATTGCACTTGAAGTGGGCAAGGTATTTGACACTGAAGAGACAATTGTTTGCTATGATAACCTAGGTATTGCAAGACTTATTTATCAACTTCCGACCACCCTTTGCGAGACTTTCTTAAAAGAAATTTTCAAACAAGGTTCAATCGAGTCGCTTGATCAAGAAACATTGTTTACAATTCATAAGTTCTTTGAGAACAACCTAAACGTATCAGAAACATCAAGAAAGCTTTTTGTTCACAGAAATACACTTGTGTATCGTCTGGAAAAAATTAAAAAGCTTACAGGACTTGATCTTAGAGAGTTTGACCATGCAATCGTATTTAAAATTGCATTGATGGTTAAAAAATATCTAACTTCAAATCCTACAAAATTTTAATTAATAATTAATAAACAAAATAAAATTATATAATTAGGGCAATAGTTTGTAAATTTTAAAAACCCATAACGGATGTAAGGTGTTATAGGACTTGCACACGATATGGGTGCAAGCTTTGCTTGCTGTAAGGAGCAGTTGATATGATTGATTTGAGTAACGTATCATTGAAATATGACAACAAAACAACAGCTCTACAAAATGTAAATCTAAGCATTGATAGCGGAGAATTTGTATTTATAGTCGGTGCGTCTGGTGCAGGAAAAAGCTCAATCATAAAGCTTTTATTGCGCGAAAAGGTTGCAACAACTGGAATTGTTAGCGTCAATGGAGCCAATGTTGGCAGACTAAAACAACATCAAATTCCGCTTTACAGACGTAAACTAGGAGTTGTATTTCAGGATTTCAGACTTATTCCTAACCTAAATGTATATGATAACGTGGCATTCAGCCTTAGGGTTACCAACTCATCAAATAAGTTTATACGCAACCGTGTGCCGTATATTCTAAATTTAATGGGGCTTGAGCATAAGGCTAAGAGTTTTCCAAACGAAATTTCAGGAGGAGAGCAGCAGCGTGTTGCCCTTGCTCGTGCTATTGTAAATGATCCGCCAATTATTATTGCGGACGAGCCGACAGGGAATGTTGATCCAGAACTTTCTCATGAAATTTTGGAACTTTTACAAGGCATTAACCAATGCGGAACTACTGTAATCATGGTAACCCATGAGCAAGATATGGTAAAACGTTTTGGTGGAAGAACAATTACAATTGATAATGGTAGAGTGGTGTTTGATGACGTTATTTTACCGGCTGGCAGGGGGTAGTTATGAAAGGCTCGAGCTTTAAATACCTTCTAAAAGAGGGCATTAAAAATTTATGGACAAACAGGGTTATGGCATTTACTTCGGTTGGCGTTTTAACAACCTGTCTTTTAATTGTAGGTGCGGCATATTTGTTAACAGCAAATGTGGATAGCATGGTTCGCTATGTTCAAGGACAAAGCGAGATGAGCATTTTCTTGACTGAGTTTGTGAAACCCGAATCTGAACAAACACCTCCGGCTGAAGGTGAAACCGCTAAACCCGACGATACACAAATAGAAAAAACTGACACTTATGCGTCAAATGAAGATAGAGTTAGAGCTTTAAAAGCTCAGGTTGAAGCAAACAAAAACGTGAAATCTTGCGAATATATTTCTAAAGAGCAGGGTCTTGAAAATACAAAAACTATGCTTGGGGATAAAGGATATTTGCTAGACGGAATAAAAGACAGAAATTACATACCAGATACTTTCGTTATTACGCTTAATGACGTTTCGCTCACTGCGGAAACTAAGAGCGAATTAGAAAAAATTACTGAAATAGAATTGATAGTTGCGTCTACGACGGTATCTGATACATTGACATATATACAACGAACAATTAATACGCTAGGCACAGCAATTATAATTGCCCTTGGAATAATTTCATTGGTAATTATTTCAAATACAATCAGAGCAACAATTTTTACAAGACGCAAGGAAATTAACATTATGAAGTTTGTAGGTGCTACAAACTCCTTTATACGAATTCCATTTATTGTTGAGGGTTTCATGCTCGGTCTGATTTCAGCAGCACTTTCCTATCTTATCATTTGGGGAAGCTACTCTTATTTAATCCAAGCATTTACAACAGACGTATCAGTTTGGCTCAATTCAGCATTTAGCAGCATTATACCATTTAATGATATTGCAGCAAATCTTGCATTATTCTTTGTGTTGACAGGAACATTTCTTGGTTCAATTGGAAGTGTAATTAGTATAAGAAATCATGCAAAGGTATAGAAAAAGATAATGGGGGAATAGATATGATTAGAGTAATGTCAAAGAATATGTTTAGAATTGTATCTTCTTTTTTAGTTGTTTGCATTCTAACTTTGGGTGTATTTACTTATATAGGTGACGCTACTGTTGTCCAAGCAAAGACAATAGCTCAACTTGAAAAAGAACAGGCTGAACTTGCAAAAAAAGAAAAAGAAGCAAATGATAAACTAAACAGTACTGCAAAAAAGATAAAAGATGAAAAAGAAAAACAAAAAGTACTAAACCAGCAGATAAGCTATGTTGAACAGCAAATAACAAGCTATCAACAAAAGATATTGCTTGTAACTGCTGAAATTGCTACAAAAGAGGCTGAAATTGCAGCGAAGTTAGCTGATATTGAGATCAATGAGGAGCTTTTTTCACAAAGAGTAAAAGCGATGTACATTACAAATACCTCAAGTTCTTTTCTTTCAACTTTGCTAGAGTCAAAGAGTTTTTCTCAATTTATCAATAATAAAGAAATTCTTACGAGAATTTCAAATAGTGATCAAGACTTAATTGATAGCCTTGATGCACAAAAAAAAGATTTAGATGGGAAAAAATCAGCACTGCAAGCCCAACAAGCTGATTTGCAAAAAACAAAGAACGCTTTTGATTTAAAAAACAAATCTCTCGACACTATGTATGACCAGAGTAAAGGCTCAGAGGCTGGGCTAAAAAAAGAGGAAAAAAGATACATGCTCGAGAAAGAAAAATATGCAAAAAAAATTAAAGAAATTGAAGCTGAAGTTGATAGAATAATTGCAGCTTCAAAGAATGATGGTGCTGGACCAGAGGGTGAGTTAAAATGGCCTGTTCCTTCTAGCAGTAGAATCACTTCTAAGTTTGGTTGGCGAACTCTCTTTGGTAAGCAAGATTACCATGCCGGTCTTGATATTGGCGCTGGAAAAGGCTCTTCTATTGTTGCTGCCGCTGATGGCGAGGTTCTCCTAGTTAAAAAGTCGAGTTATGGCTATGGTTGNNGTTGGCACTTAGCGATTAATCACGGTGGTGGATATACCACGCTTTATGCTCATACAAGCCGAATTGATGTTGCAGAAGGTGATGAGGTTAAAAGAGGACAAGTCATTGCAGCTGTTGGAAGCACGGGCAACTCTACAGGAAATCATCTTCACTTTGAAGTAAGAATAAATAACGAGAAAAAGGATCCAATGCACTATGTAAGTAGGCCATAATTTGATGAAACTAATGGATAAATACTTTTTTATTTAGGAATGTTTATTTAATTAATGGAAAAACTGCCATTAGGAGGTAGCTATGAACAAAAAAATATCATTAGGTGCGGCGATAGCTTTTATGGTAGTTGTGGCTGGAATTACACTTTCCATTACAATGATGGTATCACTCAATCACTTTAATAAAAAGGTACTTAATGTAAAAGCCCGTGAGGAAATGTATAAGAAACTAGCCGATGTTGACAGAAATGCAAGGCAAAACTTTGCAGGTACAATTGATGAGGAAGCACTCGCCAATTCATTATCTGCTGGATACATCAAGGGCTTGGGCGATAAATATTCATCCTATCTAACAAAGGACGAGTATGAGCAAAAGATGCTGGAGCTCTCAGGAAAGCTTGTACAGATTGGTGTAACTGTTCAAAAAGATCAAACAGGTTATGCCAAAGTTACTAAGATAATTAAAGGATCTCCAGCTGAGCTAGATGGTGTGGTAGTTGGTGATTTGATTATTTCTATTGGTGATGCTGACCTAAAGGCTGTGAATTTAGCAAACATTGAAAGATTGCTAAAGGGTGAGGCTGGGACAAAAGCTAATTTAGTTTATAGGCGTGATGGCGTTGATACTCGAAAGGAAATCCAACGTAAAGAAATTGATATTAAGTATGTTGAACATCACTTGATTGGAAGCAATGGTTATATTAAAATTAACGCTTTTAATGATAAGACATATAACCAATTTAAAAGTGCGGTAGATGATTTGGTGAAACAGGGTGCAAATGCCTTTGTCCTTGATTTAAGAGGAAATAATTCAGATTCAATTGAGGCAGCAAACAGTATGCTAAACATGTTATTGCCAGCAGGTGAGCTCGGTACAAAGAAAAACAATGCCGGTGTAATCACTTCAATGGGATCTTCTGATAAGTATGAACTAGCCCTTCCAATGGCAACAATTATAAATGGAAAGACTGGTAATGCCGCTGAATATTTTGTCGCTGTGTTGAGAGATTTCAAAAAGGCAACATCAATCGGAACAACAAGCTTCGGTAAAGCTGTAATTCAAAAGACATTTCAGCTGAACGATGGAAGTGCAATTAACATCACAACTGAGCACTTTCTTCCTCCTTCTGGCACAGAAATCAATGGGGTTGGAATTAAACCAGACTATGAGGTAAAACTTACATCCGAGCAAGAACAGGGTGTTGAAGTGATGACAGTTGAAACTGACCCTCAAATCCAAAAGGCAATTGAGATTGTAAATTCTAAAAAAGAATCATAGTGTAATATATAATATATAACTGCATATATATTGAATAAGCTACATTGTAGCTTATTCAATATGCTTTTAATAGGGCAAAAACTCATTAAAAGAGAAATGGCGGTTTGCATGTTTACAATTGTCACGCAGCAGAATAAAGCCGATAAAAAGTTGTTTTCAAATAAAATGAAACTTACAAATATAAAAAAAAACGGTGTAACATTTTCTTTGGTTGAGGTCAAAAGAAAATCTTCTATCAAAAATCAAAAAGTTATAGATTCGATAGGGAATTCGAGAGTTATTTTATCAAAACCCCTTTTGCTATTTGCAGACAAGCAGTTTCATTTTGTTGACGAAGCTGTTTATTCTTTTAAGTTAATGCAAAATGGAGTAAAATACCTTTTGGACAAAAGTATCTCAATTAAAAAGCATATGTCAGTAACATTAATTGATATTCAATGTAGATATCAAGGACTTGCTGATATACTGCTTAAGCATTTTAACACACTGAGAATTGTAACAAATCGCAAAGAACTATATCAAAACTACGTTGATACAAAGTTGTATGATTGCGGTGCTACAGTTATAATTGAAGAAAATGTAAAATCATTACACAATACGGCAGTGTTTGTTTCTCCAGATGGCATACTGTTTGATAATATGAATAATTCGGCTGTGCCAGTGATATCTGTATCAAACATACCCGACTCAAATGCGTTAATAATCCATTCTTTTAGAGCGAAAACCCCATCAAAATATCTTGATATTATGCCAACTGAAATTTGCGAGCATTCCTATCAAGCAGCACTCTATAATTACTGTGGAATTAGAAATTTATCAGCACTTTATCCAGTAAATGTGACTGTGCATGGTATACAATCAAGTATTGATGAAATTACATTAATTCCAAATGAAAGGCAACCTTAATAGAGATTAATAAAGAATTAACCCTTTTGCTATTGACATAAATTAGCAACTTCTATATAATTAAAATATTGTATATTAATATTGGGTTAGGTAGTTGGGTTTTATTTGAAAAATTGTCTTTTGTCAAATATTTTGACAAACAAAAAATATATAAATTTATTAGGAGGAAATACAATGACTGGAAAACAAATTCTGCTTACGTCAGAGGGGCTAATGAACCTTGAACATGAGCTAGAGCAGTTAAAAACTGTAAAACGTAAGGATGTTTCTGAAAAGATAAAAGTAGCATTATCATTTGGCGACCTGTCTGAAAATAGTGAATATGATGAGGCTAAGAATGAGCAAGCTATGGTTGAGTCAAGAATAATTGAAATTGAACAAATGTTTAAAAATGTGTTGATTCTTGATGAAGATGGAATTTCTACCGATTCAGTAAGTGTTGGTTCAAAAATAACGGTAAGACATATTAAACTTGACCGTGTTGATACTTATAGAATTGTAGGTTCTACTGAAGCATCACCTACAAATAAAAAAATTTCAGATGAATCACCTGTTGGAAAAGCTATGCTTGGACATAAGGTTGGAGATATTGTAGATGTTGAAGCACCATCTGGTGTAAATCAATACGAAATAATTGAAATAGCTAAGTAATTTTACAGTTAGGGGAAGTACAAAATGAGCGAGAACAATAATATTGAAGACGTAATAGTAGAGGATATAGGCGACCTTTTAAGAGTTCGCCGTGAAAAGCTTGCAGGATTAAAATCTGCAGGAAATGATCCGTTTGAGGTTACAGTTTATGACGTTGACTCATATGCTAAAATTATCGAGGATAAATTTGACGAGTATGAGGGCAAAATGGTCTCTCTCGCTGGTAGAATTATGAGCAAACGTGATATGGGTAAAGCAAGCTTTATCGACATACAAGATATGACTGGACGTATCCAATCATATGTAAGAAAAGATCACATTGGTGATGATACTTATGTTGGTTTTAAAAAGTTTGACATCGGTGATATTATCGGAATTAAAGGTGAGGTTTTCCGTACACAAAAGGGACAAATCTCAATTAAAGCCGAGTCCGTTGTTCTTCTTTCAAAATCACTGATTCCACTTCCAGAAAAGTTTCATGGATTAAAAGATACCGATTTGCGCTATCGTCAACGTTACGTTGACCTTATCGTAAATCCAGATGTAAAAGAAGCTTTCATTAAGAGAAGCAAAATTATTAAAGAAATTAGAAATTATCTTGATGATAATAGTTTCATAGAGGTAGAGACTCCTATCTTACAGACAATTGCAGGTGGTGCAGCGGCAAGACCGTTTAATACGCATCACAATTCTCTTGATTTGGACATGCATCTTAGAATTTCACTTGAACTTTATCTAAAGCGCCTGATCGTAGGTGGTTTTGATAGAGTTTATGAAATAGGCCGTGTTTTCAGAAATGAAGGCATGTCTGTTAGACATAACCCAGAGTTTACATTACTTGAGTTATACCAAGCGTATACCGATTTTAATGGTATGATGGACTTAACGGAAGAACTAATTAAAACTGTTGCGCAAAATGTTGTTGGTACAAAAATCATTCCTTATGGTGATGTAACGATAGATCTTGAAAAGCCATTTGAAAGACTGTCAATGCTTAATGCAGTTAAAAAATATGCAAACATTGACTTTAACGAGATTGAAAACTTAGACCAAGCACGTGCGCTTGCTAAAGAACATCATATTAAGTATGAAGAACGTCATCTAAAAGGTGATATTTTAAACCTATTCTTCGAGCACTATGTTGAAGAGCATTTGATACAACCCACATTTATTACAGAGCATCCTGTAGAAATTTCTCCGCTTGCAAAGAGAAAACCTACGGATAAAGATTTCACAGAAAGATTTGAGCTGTTTATCGTTGGGCGTGAGCACGCAAATGCGTTCTCTGAACTTAACGATCCGATTGACCAAAGAGAGCGTTTTCTGCACCAAGTTGAACTTAAGAACGCTGGTGATGATGAAGCAACAGATATGGACGAGGATTTCCTAACAGCATTAGAGTATGGTATGCCGCCAACAGGTGGGCTAGGAATTGGTGTTGACCGTCTTATTATGTTGCTGACTAACTCTGCTTCAATCAGAGATGTGTTACTATTTCCAACGATGAAACCAGAAGCGAAGAACTAAAAATAAAATTGAGAGAAGTGAGATAATGTCTGAGTATGACAAATATAAGAAAGACAGGCAGAAACTCATTGAGGCGACAAAAGTTAAAATGAGCACACCAAACGGTGGTGCTGGGGTGAAAAAAGAGGACTATCAACCACTAAAACCAACTACAGCTAAAGGTAAATGGGAAAATTATTGGTACCACTATAAATGGGTTACATTTGGCTCTATATTTGCTGCAATACTGATCATTACGTTTGTTTGGCAGATTGCTTTTAAAACGGTATATGACGCCCATATGGTAGTTGTATCTAAAATTCCATTCGACACCGTGGTAGACTCATTTAAAGTGAAACTAAGTGATCTTGCAACTGACTATACCCAAAATCAAAAAATTGAGCTTGATATTATGGCCATACAGCATGATAATTCAGGTGAAGGTTCGCTGTCACCCGAGATGGTACAAGCTAATTATGTAAAGCTAGCGGCAGGACTTTCTACTCTTGACTCTTACATTTATATGTTAGATGAATCAAGCTATGATTATCTAAAGGAAATGGACTTAAAGTTTATGGACTTGTCTGAGCTAGTTGGTACAGAAAATTTGGATAAGCCAGACAGATATGCTTTAAAAGGCACCAATCTGGCAAAAAAACTTGATGTTAGTGTTCTTACAGATAATATGTATTTATGCTTTATTGACTATTCTGCCCTTGATGAAAAAAGACAGAATAAAAAGGACATAAAGGCAAATTACGAGCGAGATATTGTATTTTTCAAGGAAATGCTTGCATATAAATAAGTAATAAACGACTATTACATTGTAATAGTCGTTTTGTATTGTGCTAATAAAAAAGAGTGTAACAAGTTGTTTAATTTTTAACTATTTGTAACTTGTTATGTTGAGGGTTTTAATATATTATTATTCTAAAAGAGATTAAAAAGCATAAATTTATACTAACTGGAGGTGATAAAGTTGAGAATACAAGAGGCGAATCAAAGAAAATCACATAATCACATTCTAACTGCCTTGTGGAAAACACTTGCGGTTATTTTTGTTATACTTGTTTGCCTAGTTATGTTTTTAATTAGTGCTATGGCTTTAATTATTCATGGTCCTTCGATTTCTGCAAGAGAGTTGTTTGTTACTTCTTGCATGGAAACGAGTTTTGCAAAGCTTTTTCCACCACTATATTTATCAAGCGATGAAATCGCAACTATAATTGCTAAAAATTCTGTGATTGCCAGTGAAGATGTAACTGATACAATTGCCGATTTTACAGATAAGACCGATACTTTAGATAAGGAACAGCCAGATATTGAACTAATTGAGATTTCTGGCTCAACATATAAAGGTAAAATGTTACTTATAAAGGATCCATCACGGGTGGTATTAGAAGCTCCTCCAGCCTTTGGTGCAGCTGCTTCTGGAGAAAAGCTTGACTATATGATTAGCAAAATAAACGGTGTTGCCGGGATTAATGCAGGTGGCTTTTTTGACGATAAAGGCGCTGGAAATGGTGGCATTGCTGAAGGCATTGTAATAAAAAATTCTGAGGTTATGAATGGTAGCGATGGTTCTACAGGTGTTGTAGTTGGATTCGACGATAAAAATGTACTTAGAGTTGGAAGTATGTCAATAGCTAAAGCAAAAGAAATCAAACTTAGAGATGCAGTGAGCTTTGGCCCTGCACTTGTTATTAATGGCAAACCCGCCCAAGTTTCGGGGAGTGGCGGTGGGCTAAATCCTCGTACTGCAATAGGCCAAAGGGAAGATGGCACGGTGTTGTTACTCGTTATCGACGGAAGACAGCCACAAAGCCTCGGAGCGTCCTACAAAGACCTAGTAGACATCATGGTTGAGCACAAGGCAATCAATGCCGGCAACTTAGACGGTGGTTCATCATCTATGATGTACTATAATGGTGAATTGATAAATCAATGTGCATCATTATACGGCCCTAGAAAAATTGCTACAGGATTCGTTGTAAAATAAGTTGACAGGAGAAATATATGACTAAAAGAACACCTTTTGCTATTAAATTATCAATAATTTTTTTATCTTGCCTACTTGTTTTTACAGGTATTTTGGCCTTCTTGTGGTCATATTTAAGTGAATACGAAAAGACAAATCCACAAAATTGTATCAACGAATATGTTTCTCTAATTAAGGGGGAGGATTTCAAATCAGCAATGGAATTCTCAAGTGTTAAAACATCACAGTTTTTTTCCACCTCTGAATATGAGAAATATGTAAGAGATATGCTCGGAAGTTTTGACAAGCTAAATATTAATCAAATAGCAAGCACAAATCCCCAAGAGCGTAATTTTGAGCTAAAAGGCGACAATGATAAATCTATTAAATTCATATTGACCAAAGGCGATAAAAATTTAAAATATAATTTTGCAAGCTATAATTTAAGACAGGAAGAAATAAAAAAATTTAGCTATAAAATCAATTTACCCAAAGGTCAAATTCCTGTTGTGAATTCCATTCCTCTTGATGAAAGTTATATCATCGATGATAAAAGTATCGTTCTTTCTTATGATTCATTAAAGGATAAAACGCTAATTCCGACAATTGTAACTTATCAAGTTGACGGACTTGTGTTAAAACCCGAGATTTCAGTGAAAGACCTTGATAAGGCAAAATATATCTGTGAGTTTCCTACAGATAAATCAGCCAATATCACGCTTGTGCCGAATGATGCAGATAAAATTCAATACGAGAAAGCCGCAGTTGAAACTGCTAAGGCATATGCAAAATATATTTCACGTGACATAGAATTTGATGAGTTAAAAGGTATGATTTATGAACATACAAGTTTTTATAAATCAATAAAGGCATACTCAAACGTTTGGACTGTTGAACACAACACCCCTATATTTGAAAATCTTAATGTAAAAAATACCGTAGAGTATTCAAAAAATCACTTTGCAACAGAGGTTTCATTTGACTATATCATAACAAAAGGTACAATTAAGCGAGTATATCCTACGAAATATATTTTATCATTTGTAAAAATAGGAAACGACTTTAAACTTGCAAATTTGCAATCAATATAAATTAAAAAAATGCCACCCTATGGGTGGCATTTTTGATTAGTATGTTATTTTATCTAATATTCCATTTAGTTTCGCAATCAAAACACCATAGTTTGTAATAGGTACATTTGCACTCTTTGCGGACTCTATCCTTGATATGAGATATTTTTTATTGAACATGCAACCCCCACAATGGATAATCAAATCATATTTACTCAAGTCCTTAGGGAAATCTATTCCGCTCATTATAGTGATGCCGAGTGTTTCGCCATATTTCTTCTTGAGCATCATTGGAATTTTAACTCGCCCAATATCCTCCGAAAGCGGGGCATGTGTGCAAGCCTCTGCAATCAATATATGAGAGGTTGCCGTCAGATTATCAAGTCTATTCGCTCCCTTAATAAACTCATCTAAATCGCCTTTACTCCCGGCTAGTAGAACGGAAAAGGAAGTAAGCTTGCTTTCCTTAGGAGTTTTTTTATGAATGATGTCAAACACCTGTGAGTCGGTAATAATTAGATTAGGCGGTTCTTTTAAAGAGGATAGGGCCACGTCAAATGTATCGGGAGTGCAACTTACAATCACACAGTTGTTATCGAGCAAATCTCTGGTGGTTTGAACCTGTGGCAAAATCAGCCTACCTTTTGGGGCTGCGCTGTCCTGCGGCATAACAAGCATGACAACGTCGCCATCCTGCACCAGATGCCCCGTTATGCTCGCCGTATCATAGTCAGCAGGAACGTGTCGCACAAGCTCTGATAATATCTCATCAATACCGACCTTTTTCGTCCCACTTACAATTAGTGGAGTTAGTTTGAACTCTGCAATTATTTTTTTAGATAGGGTAGATACATCAACTGTATCAGCCTTATTTATAATGGCAACAATAGGGGTGCTTTGCTTTTTAAGTTTTTCTATCCAAGCTTTTTCAATGGATAAATCGAGGTCGGTAAACACCATAATGGCAATATCAGTTTTTTTCAATGCAAGCTCAGTTTTTTCAATCCTGAGCTGTCCTAAATCACCGACATCATCAAACCCAGCAGTATCGATAAATACGCAAGCACCAATCCCTTTAACCTCCATTGCCTTGTAAACAGGGTCTGTGGTAGTTCCGGCAATATCGGACACAAGTGCACTCTCTTGATTGGTAATAGAATTGATAAGGGTTGATTTTCCACTGTTACGCTTGCCATAAATACCAATATGAAGTCGGTTTGAATTTGGGGTAGAATTTAAACTCAATATGTTCACCTCGTATATATTTTGTTAGAATCTGAAGTTTCGCTTTCCTTCATCTAAGCTGTGCAAATTTTCTATTACAATTTCTTTTACCTTAATGTTTGGGATAAGCTCAATTTCTGACTTTATCTTATCATTAGCGAGGATTGCAGTATCTTCACTCGCATAATCTTCAGAGTATTCTTTAAGTGTCATAATGGAATTGGCTTGGCATACATTTGCGATTTGACCACTCTTTACTAACCGCATAAACCTATCACCGGTTCTGCCTTCACTATAACAAGCGGTGCAAAAACTAGGAATATATCCAAGCTTCAAAAGCCAGTTTACGACTTCATCAAGTGTTCTGTGGTCACTGACTTCAAATTGGGCTGAGTTTTCATCAATCTTTTCTTCCTCGGCATAGCCACCGACAGTGGTGCGGGAACCGCCACTAACTTGAGAAACACCATATTTAATTACTTTTTCACGAGTTTTTTCAGATTCTCTGGTTGAGACAATAATACCTGTATATGGGACAGCAATACGAAGTATTGCAACAATTTTTTGAAACAATTCGTCTGAAATAGCATTTGAATACTCATTTGCATTGATATCATCAGCATCACAAATGCGTGGAACGCTCAGCGTGTGTGGTCCAACTCCGTTGGCTGCCTCAAGATGCTCTGCGTGCATTAAAAGCCCGACAAAATCATATTTGTAAAGGTTTAGTCCAAACAACACACCTAAACCTACATCATCAATCCCACCAGCCATAGCTCTGTCCATAGCTTCTGTATGATAAGCGTAGTTGTGTTTTGGCCCAGTTGGATGCAGTTGCTCATAGGTTTCTTTGTGGTATGTTTCTTGGAAAAGTATATAGGTACCAATACCAGCTTCTTTTAACTTACGATAATTTTCTACAGTTGTAGCGGCAATATTTACGTTTACACGTCTAATGTCACCATTTTTATGTTTAATGGAGTAGATGGTTTTTATGCTCTCTAAAACATACTCAATAGGGCAATTTTCAGGATCTTCACCAGTTTCAAGAGCAAGACGTTTATGCCCCATATCTTGTAATGCCATAACTTCAAGCTTGATTTCTTCTTGTGTTAGTTTTTTTCTGGCGATACGCTTATTTTTATGGTGATAAGGGCAGTATACACAGCCATTTACACAATAATTAGATAGGTAAAGTGGAGCAAACATAACAATACGGTTACCATAAAAACGCTTTTTCAAGGTTTCGGCAAGACTAAAAACTCTTTCTTTTATGTATTCAAGATCGCTCTCTAAAAGTATTGCCGCTTCCTTGTAAGTAAGACCGTTAGCTTCTTTTGCTTTATCTAAAATAGCATCAATTAACTCGATATTGTTGGCATTTTCTTTTGCATATTTGAGCGTATTTTTAATTTCTTCGTCATCGATAAATTCGGTTGCCACCATTGACTTGTTATTATACATTTTGTGTCTCCTTTTTAAACTGGGATTTTGCCCATATCATAATTTGGCTCTTAACAGCCACAATATATTAGTTGAATTGTTTCAAAATTCACTAATTATTTGTAACACCACTAATTTAATATACTTTTAACTATATCACATTTTGCATTATTTTTCAATGATATATGCTTAATAATTATGTTTTTATAGAAAACGTACAATAAGGTTAAAAACTTTTATTTTATAGTTACAAAATAAAAGTTTTTATGGTATAATAATAGAAAACTATGGCTGAAAGAAAGGATAGGTTTATGGCTGAAAAGATAGTGCAATTTCAAAACATTGAATACATTGTTGCGATTTTTGGAAGCTATGATGAAAATGTTGAACTTCTTGAAAAAGAGTTTGATGTGAAAATCACAAATCGTGATGAGAATATTAAAATATCTGGAGAACCAGATGCGGTAACAATGACAGCTAGGGCGATTGACGCGTTAATAGATATGGTAAAAGGC
>DBGA01000002.1:17813-92404 GCA_002295325.1 Ruminococcaceae bacterium UBA866
ATAACCGATCAATCAATTAGATATATAATATCATTGGTAAAAGAAAATATGGTTGAAAAGGCAAAAGTGCTGTCGGGGGATTGCGTTTGCATAACAGCAGGTGGAAAGCCAATTAGGGCAAAAACCTTGGGGCAAAAGCAATATCTTGATGCTATCAAAAACAACATCATTACGCTTGGTGTTGGGCCTGCTGGAACAGGAAAAACTTATCTTGCAGTCGCAATGGCTGTAAGGGCTTTTCGTGCGCAGGAAATAAGTAGAATTATTCTTACACGTCCAGCTGTTGAGGCAGGCGAAAAGCTAGGATTTCTCCCTGGAGATTTACAATCAAAAGTGGATCCATATTTGCGACCGCTTTATGATGCATTATTTGATATGTTTGGAGCAGAGGCATTTACTCGCCAACTTGAGCGTGGTGTGATTGAAGTTGCACCCCTTGCATATATGCGTGGCAGGACGCTTGACGATAGCTTCATCATTCTTGACGAGGCACAAAATACAACTCGTGAGCAGATGAAGATGTTTTTGACACGTCTTGGTGCAAACTCTAAAGCTGTAATTACAGGAGATGTCACACAGATTGACATACCAGACGCTAGGAAGTCAGGTCTTATTGACGCTGTAAAGATATTAAAAGACGTAGAGGAAATTGAAACCGTATTTTTAAATGAAAAAGATGTAGTTAGAAATAGAATTGTACAAGAAATTGTGAAAGCGTACTCAAAATTTGAATCGGAGGCTTATGAAGATAACCATGGACAAAGTAAAAGTATTAATTAGTAATAAACAAAATAATGTAAAAATTCCAACAGGAATTAGAATGTTGATAAGACGATGCTGTCATGCGGTATTGGTATATGAAAAATTTCCATCAAATGCGGAAATAAGTGTTTCTTTTATAACAAATGATGAAATTAAATTGCTAAACGAGCAATATAGAAATAAACCAGTGGAAACTGATGTATTATCGTTTCCTTTGGGAGAGAATAATGTTTATGATAAAAACGAGGAAACTGGTTTGGTGATGCTTGGTGATATTGTTATTTCCGTAGAAAAAGCCTTTGAGCAGGCAGGACTCTATGGACACACAATCCAACGTGAAATAGGATTTTTAACAGTTCACTCCATGTTTCATCTTCTAGGCTATGACCATGAAAATGGCGGCTTAGAGGCTAGAAATATGCGTGAAAAGGAAGAAGCGGTACTAAACAAACTTGGTATTAACCGTAGTGCCAGCATTATCGTATAATACTATGAAAAATGTTTTAAAACATAATTACTATACCNNGTTTATTAAAATTTGCGGCGAAAGGTGGTCGTAAGCATCAAAGCTGTTCATTCATTTCGACTTTAATGGCGAGTGTTTGCAGTGTTATGCTACTTATGTTTATACAAAAAAGTGATGTAAGGAACCTTGCAAAAAGCTTTAGTTATGCCTTTAAAGGAATCACATATTGCATAAAAAATGAGAGAAATATGCGAATTCATATCTGTATGGCTTTACTTGTAGCCATGTTTTCATATTTTTATAAAACCACAAGCAGTGAATTTATAATTTTAACATTGTGTATTGGTTTTGTAATCTCTAGTGAAATGGTGAATACTGCAATTGAAACTCTTGTAAATTTAGGCACACCTTCTTATAATAGCCTTGCAAAGATTGCTAAAGATGTTGCGGCAGGCGCTGTTGCAGTGTCGGCTATTGTTGCTGCAATTACTGGATTTATCATATTTTTGAAACCCCAAAGGTTAATGAATGCACTTACAGTTATTGTTTCAAACCCAATATATATTGCTATATTTGCAATATTGATAGTTGTAAGCCTCCTCTTTATATTTAATGGACCTCGTCTTTACGGCGAAAAAACCACAAGAATATACGATATAAAAACAAAAAGAAAATAGTTTAAGTAACATTACAAGAAAGTAGGTGCACGAGCATAAAATGTTTTGTTCATGACGTGTTTGTTCGCGGTATGGGTGGGGCATCATGCTCCTAACAATGATAAATCAAAACACAAAATCGGCTTTCATTTCAATTGTCGGTAAACCGAATGTAGGGAAGTCATCTCTATTAAACAAGCTTTTAGGTGAAAAAGTTGCCATCGTTACAAACAAACCGCAAACTACCAGAACTCGTATTACAGGAGTGTTGACAAAAGGATTGACTCAATTTGTCTTTATTGATACACCTGGTTTTCATAAGCCAAAAACAAAGCTTTCAAACAGCATGATTAAAGCAGTTACCACCTCTATTAAAGATGTAGATGCTGTAATGATGCTTGTTGAGCCTACAGGAAAACTTACCGAGGCAGAGCTCAGTTTGATTGACAGTATCAAAAAAGAGGGAAATCCGAGCATACTAATAATTAATAAAATTGATTTGATAGCAAATAAAGAGGTACTAATCAAACGTATCAACGATATTAGTGCAATCCACAAATTTGATGTTATTATTCCTATCAGCGTATTAAATAATGATGGAATTGAGTTAGTGTTTAATGAGCTTGATAAGTATGCGGCTGAGGGTGTGCATTTCTTCCCAGATGATACTCTGACAGATCAACCTGAGAGGGTAATTGTATCAGAAATTATTAGAGAAAAAATCCTTTTAAATTTGCATCAGGAAATTCCACACGGAACCGCTGTTGTAATTGAAAAAATGCGTGAGCGTGAAGATAAAGAACTTATTGATATTGATGCCATGATATATTGCGAAAAAACAAGTCACAAGGGAATGATTATTGGCAAAAATGGAGTGGTTTTAAAACGAATTGCCTCATCTGCAAGACTGGAAATAGAGGGATTTCTTGGAGTGAAAATTAATCTTCAATGTTGGATAAAAGTCCGTGATGACTGGCGTAACAAGGAAGGCATGATTAGAAACTTCGGGCTTTCGGAGAAATAAAAACTCCTATAGAAATACTTACCACTTATATTCTTTCAATCCATGTAAACCATATTATTATCAGAATAATTAACTGCTATGGAGGATTACTATGGACGAGAATAACGCATGGAACAATTTTTTGCAAACCGGAAAAATTTCGGATTATTTAAAATATACACAAACTAAATCAGAACAAACAATTGTATCAAAGGTAGGGGCAGATGCAACTCAAGACACAGGGAATCATCCTCAAACAACGTAATATCGGTGAAAATGACAGGATTGTGACTATTCTAACATCGGATTTTGGGATAATAGAGGCAACTGCAAGGGGAGTCAAGTCCACAAGAAGTTCACTTTCCGCAGCCTGTCAAATTTTATCGTATTCCGACATTTGTCTATACAAAGGCAAGGGTAATTATATTGTTAATTCGGCGGAGACTATAAATTCATTTTATAGCCTTCGTCTTGACATTCAAAAAATTGCATTAGCTGGTTATTTTTGCGAGCTTACCACCTATCTTTCTCCCACAATCGACAATGCCAATGACTATATAAAACTGTTGCTAAATAGCCTATATTTATTACAAGAAAATAAAAAGTCAGAGGATATTTTAAAGTCAATTTTTGAGCTTCGAGCGCTTTCTATTGCAGGATTTATGCCAGACTTAGTATGCTGTAACGAATGTGGCGAGTTTGAAAAGGAACTGATGTATTTTTTACCCCTTGATGGATTAATCGTGTGTGAGGATTGCTTTGGAAATTCAGGCTACAACAGAGATACCACTATAAAGTTCAAGCTGTTTTCTCCTGTTCTTTCTGCTTTAAGGCATATTATATTTTCTCCGCCAGACAAAATATTTTCATTTAAACTTACAGGCGATTCACTGGCACAACTTTGCTTTATTACTGAAAATTATACCCTCTTACATACCGAAGGAAAATTTAATTCACTTGAAATGTACAAATCACTTAAGTTATAACGAAAGGTGGCGAAGTGGGCATATCAGGGCTTTCACTTATATCATGAACTTTATGATATAGTGGTAACGTCATGCCCCAACAATGATTTCAGAAAAATATTGTAAAACACTTGAACTTGATAAAATTCTTGAAGAACTTTCAAGCTACACCTGTTGTGAATATGCAAAACAAAAAGTATTAGAGATTAAACCCAACACAAATCTGTCAATAGTCAAAGATGAAACAGCAAAAACCGGTGATGCATTTTACCTCTCGTCGCATTATGGAACTCCACCTTTTTTTAAGATGGAAAACCCAGAACAAAGCTTAAAACTAGCCTCGGTTGGCGGAGTTTTATCTCCTCATGCTCTTATAAATATCGGAAACGTGCTAAGACAAGTACGCTCACTTAGCGACTGGTTTTCTCAATGTAAGAATTCTCAAACAGCGCTAAAAAATATATTTGAAAATCTAACTCCCAATAAAGAACTTGAAAAAAGAATATCTGCTGTTTTCATTTCAGAAGATGAAATTGACGATTACGCAAGTGACGAGCTTGCAAATATCCGAAGAAAGATTAAACAGCTTGGCGCAAAAATTCGTGAAGATTTAGACAAGATGATTCGCTCGTCTACATACCAAAAAGCACTGCAAGAAAGCATAGTAACAATGCGTGACGGTCGATATGTTGTGCCGGTAAAAGCTGAATACAAATCTGCTGTAAGTGGGCTTGTGCATGATACATCTTCAAGTGGAGCGACTTTGTTTATTGAGCCTATGCCAGTGGTTGAGGCGAACAACGATATTCGTGTTCAAAAAGCAAAGGAAAAAGTTGAAATTGAACGCATTTTAGCGGAGCTATCTGCAATGTGTGGAGACGTTTCTGAAACCATCTCTTTTAATTTTGGGCTTGCAATCTCGTTAAATATTTACTTTGCAAAATCAAGTCTTGCTTCCAAGATGAATGCAATGCTACCGAACATTACAGATGATGGTAAAATTAAATTGAATAAGGCGCGTCATCCACTTATTTCAAAAGATCATGTTGTACCTATCAGCCTAGAACTAGGCTATGACTACACCTCACTGGTTATCACAGGACCAAACACAGGCGGAAAGACCGTATCGCTTAAGACGATTGGACTTCTCACTTTGATGACTATGTGTGGAATGTTAATTCCTGTTTCCGATGACAGCACGATTTCTATTTTTAATCAAATTCTTGTTGATATGGGTGATGAGCAGAGTATCGCACAAAACTTATCAACTTTCTCAGCTCATATGACAAATATTGTTTCAATTTTGTCTATTGCCGATGACAAATCACTGGTTTTAGTGGATGAGTTAGGCTCTGGAACCGATCCGGTGGAGGGCGCTGCAATTGCTACAGCGATACTAGAACAGCTACGCTCACGACGAACAATTGTTGCTGCCACTACTCACTACGCTGAACTAAAAATCTATGCACTTCAAACGCCAAATGTAATGAATGCGTCATGTGAATTTGACGTAAAAACATTAAGACCGACCTATAGGCTATTAATCGGTACCCCAGGCCGTTCCAATGCGTTTGAAATTTCGAGAAAGCTTGGATTGTCTGATGAGATACTTGAAACCGCCACAAAGCTAATTGCCAACGATAAGAAAAACTTTGAAGATGTTATCGATGGACTTGAAAGCTCAAGACAGGATTTTGAAGAAAAGACAATCAGTTTAGACAAGGAAACTGCAGAGCTAAAACGCCTTAAAGAAGAGTTGAGAAACTCAAATTTAGATGCAATTAATGAAAAAGAAAGAATTATCGAAAAGGCTCGATTAGAAGCACAACGCATTGTAGAAAATGTAAAACTTGATAGTCAACTGCTAATGGATGAGCTTGATAAAATTAGAAAGCAAAAGGATAAAGAGGCTTTTTCCCAGATGGCGTCATCTGCAAAATCCCAGCTTAGAGGAAAAATTGATAAACTTCACGATAAAGCAAACCCTGTTGTGGAACGTAATAATGAGGATTATGTTTTACCTCGTAAGCTCAAAATTGGTGATAGTGTTCTTATTGTCGATATTGATAAGACTGGTTATGTCATTGAAGAGCCAAGGAAAAACAGTGTCTTGGTGCAAGCAGGTATCATTAAATCTAGGGTGGAAATATCAAATATCAGACTTGTTGAAGCAAAGAAAACGCAGGTAAAAGGGTCGACAACAAGACGGGTTACTTCCAACAAAGTTGCAACAGCAAGTATGGAGCTTGACCTTCGTGGAATGATGGTTGAGGAGGCATTGATGGAGGTTGATATGTTTTTAAACAAGTCAATCCTTGCAAATGTTTCTCAGATAATGATTATCCACGGAAAGGGAACAGGAGCACTTCGTGCCGCTGTTCATACCTATCTAAAGCAATCAAAATACATTAAAACCTACAGACTGGGTGTATTTGGTGAGGGTGAAGCTGGAGTTACCATAGCTGAGATAAAATAAAGTTAAAAGCACAGGATACTTTTGGTATCCTGTGCTTTTTTAATAGTTCTTGGTTATTAAAATACTATCTTGGCTAAACTATACGTAAATCAATTCCATGGTTTTTTATAATATCAATCCACTGCTTTGTTATTCCAGAATCAGTAATTAACACATCAATTACATCTAAATCTGCGAAATAACCTGGGTTAATCTTTCCGAACTTACTTGAATCAACGATTAATATCTTCATAAGGNNGTTTGAGCAGGTTATACCAAGTTCGTCGCTTACACCTGCAGCGGTTAAAAACAATTTAGTCGCCCTCACATTTCTAATCATTTCCAAACTTGCGTTGCTTTCAAACATTTGTGTGTTTGCATGAAAATAGCCTCCACCCAAAAGCAGTCTCTCGACATTTTTCTTTGCAACTCTGTTAAGTGTGTTGAGAGTAAAACAAATCACAGTGATAGGCGACCATTGAGGAATGTGTTTTGCAAGTCTTTCAGCAGTTGTCCCAACGTCAATAATCACAGCATCGCCTGGTTCAATCATAGCGGACGCTGCTTTTCCTATTCGATCTTTTTCTTTTTCCATAAATTTATCTTCCTTTGACAGAAGATATGNNTTTTTCATCATCTGATTCAGGGTTGAAAATTGCAGCACCATGCACAAGCTTAACTAGCTTATCATTACTCAAACTTTCAAGGTCTCTTCGTATTGTCATTTCTGATACATGGAGCTCCTGCGACAAACTCTTAACCGATGCACCATTATTTATCCTTAATATTTCAATTATATTATCTAGACGGCATTGTTTATTGTTCATGAATATTTGCCCCTTCGCAATTTGCAATTATTTTGTTGTTATTATAACATATATTTTATAGTTTTCAAATATATTTATTCAAATTATTGAATTTACTATATAATTTATAATATATTTTGCAAAAATATATAAAATATTTTAAAACGTGTTGACATTATAACATAAAATTGTTAGAATAAACACAAAGACTAACGGAGGTAATTATGGATATTAAGTCAATATTATCTATTGTAGATCATACTTTACTTTTGCAGACTTCCACATGGGAAGAAATCAAGGTAATTTGTGATGATGGTATGAAGTATGAAACTGCTTCGGTATGTATTGCACCATTTTTCGTTAAAAAAGCCAGAGCATATTGTGGAGACAAATTAAAAATTTGTACCGTAATTGGTTTTCCCAACGGATACAATACAACTGCCGTAAAAGTATTTGAAACAAAGGATGCCATACAAAATGGCGCCTCAGAAATTGATATGGTGGCAAATCTAGGACTTATCCGTGCAGGGTTATGGGACGAAGTTTTAGAGGACATTAAAGAAGTAAAAAAGGCTTGTGGTGATAAAATTTTAAAAGTAATAATTGAAACTTGCCTTCTTACCGATGCTGAAAAAATTGAAATGTGCAAATGTGTAACCGAAGCAGGTGCAGATTTTATCAAAACATCAACAGGTTTTAGCACTGGTGGGGCAACAATTAAAGATATCCAGCTTTTTGCAAGCAATGTCGGTGAAGATGTTAAGATTAAAGCGGCAGGTGGAATAAAAAGCTTAGATGATGCTGTCGAGTTCATGAAAAATGGTGCATCAAGACTAGGAACAAGCTCAGTTGTTAAAATTATTAAAGGTGGAGAAGCACAAGGATATTAATCTAAAATTAGTTAAGAAAATGAGGTAAAACGTGAAAAATCGTGTTATATTAATAGTAATAGATTCATGTGGTATAGGTGCACTCCCAGATGCAAAAAACTATGGGGATGAAAATGCAGATACCTTTGGAAACATTGATAAAGCTACTGGCGGTTTGGTACTTCCGAATCTACACAAAATGGGGCTATATAATATAAAACCTATGCAGGGTATGGAGAAAAATCCAAATCCAATTGGATATTATACCAAATCGAATGAAGTATCTAATGGAAAAGACACACTTACTGGTCATTGGGAAATGGTAGGGGTTCACACTGTAACTCCCTTTAAAACATTTACCGAAAATGGGTTTCCAAAAGAATTGATTGATGAGCTTGAAGCAAAAACTGGACACAAATTCATTGCNNAGAAATATTAGATGAGTTAGGTGCAGAACATGAAAAAACCAAAGCGCTAATTCTTTATACCTCAGCAGATAGTGTTTTGCAAATTGCAGCCAATGAAGATATTATTCCACTAGAAGAATTATATCGAGTTTGTGAAATAGCAAGGGAAATTACACTAAAAGATGAATATAAAGTTGGAAGAATTATTGCAAGACCATTCCTAGGAAAAGGATCTTATCAAAGGACAGCAAATCGACACGATTACGCACTTAATCCACCATGTAGAACAATACTTGATGCGCTAAAAGACAAAGGCTTAGATGTTGTTTCAGTGGGCAAGATAAACGATATTTTCTCGGGTAACGGTATTACCGAAGCTGTAACATCAAAAAGCAATGCAATTGGAATGGCAGAAACCATTGCCCTTGAAAAACAAAACAAACACAACGGCTTAATTTTTGTAAATCTGGTAGACTTTGACAGTATATATGGGCACAGACGTGACCCAGAAGGCTATAAAAAATGCCTTGAAGAATTTGACGCTCAACTTGGAGAACTACTTGAAGTCCTGCATGAAGACACACTTTTAATTGTCACAGCAGACCACGGTAATGATCCAACTTATACGGGTACTGATCATACAAGAGAGTGGGTTCCAGTTTTGATTTACAATGAAAATATGGAAAGTCCACAGCAGTTAGACAGTTTGGAAAGTATGGCAGATATCGGAATGTCAATTTTAGATAACTTTAATATTGACCAATCAGAATTTACAATAGGAAAAAGTTTTAATAGCTTGTTAAAATAGGCAATCATATAATACGGATAGTTAAAAAAGGAGAATTTTATGAGTATTCCAACAGCGCATATCTCTGCTAAAGAAGGCGAAATTGCAAAAACGGTGCTTATGCCGGGTGACCCTTTAAGAGCAAAATTTATTGCCGAAACATTTTTGACTGATGTAAGCATCTATAACGAGGTTCGTGGTATGTATGGCTACACTGGTTACTATAAAGGAAGAAAAATATCAGTACAGGGAAGCGGTATGGGTGTGCCATCAATGGGTATCTATTCCTACGAGTTATTCAATTTTTATGGTGTTGAGAACATTGTTAGAATTGGCACAGCAGGCTCAATGTGTGAATCTGTAAAAATTCGTGATGTTATCATTGGAATGGGAGCTTGCACCAACTCTAATTATGCTGACCAATATAATTTTCCTGGAACTTATGCACCAATTGCAAGCTACGAACTCTTATCAAAGGTAGTTGATATTGCAAAAAGCCAAGGAGTTGATGTTAAAGTCGGAAATGTTTTATCATCAGATACATTTTACAGCGACACTCCTGATATCAGTGCTTGGAGTAAAATGGGTGTACTAGCCGTAGAAATGGAAGCTGCAGCACTTTATATGAACGCAGCACGTGCTGGCAAAAGTGCTCTATGTATCTTAACAATATCCGATGAAATCCTAACTGGAAAAGCAACAACATCAGATGAACGTCAAACATCATTTACACAAATGATGGAAATTGCATTGGAATTAGCAGAATAAAGGTGAATAGTATGATAAGAACTCTTATAGAGAAGGCGCTAGAAGTACAGCAAAATTCGTATTCCCCATATTCCGATTTTTGTGTTGGTGCAGCACTTCTGTCAGAAGACGGACAAATATTTACTGGGTGCAATATTGAATCTGTATCATTTGCACCAACAATATGTGCTGAACGCACTGCAATCGCCAAAGCAGTATCCCAAAATGTTAGAGCTTTTACAATGATTGCAATTGTAGGTAAAAAAAGAAATGCGATGCAAAAGGAAATTAACTACACAGCACCTTGTGGTGTATGTAGACAAACTCTCGTTGAGTTTTGTCAAAAAGACTTTAGAATTATTTTAGCAAAAACAGTGGATGATTATAAAGAATACAGCCTTGAAGAATTGTTGCCTTGTTCTTTTAGCCCTTTGGAGCTTTTAGATAATAAACAGAAATAAGGAGAATGAGTATGAGAAAACTACTGTCTTTAGCATTAGCATTAGCCATTTGTGCAACGGCATTTGTGGGTTGTGCCCCAAGTGGAAATGATAATTCAACCGCAGAATTAGCAATGATAACAGATGTTGGAACGATTGATGACAAATCATTTAACCAAGGAACATGGGAAGGCGTAAAAAAATATGCAAAGGAATTTAAGGTATCAAGCAAGTACTACAAACCAATAGAGAAAACTACAGATGCTTATATTTCTTCAATTGACCTTGCAGTAAAAAATGGTGCAAAAGTGGTTGTATGCCCAGGGTTTANNAAAAGTGGTTGTATGCCCAGGATTTTTATTTGAGCAAGCCGTATTCAAAGCTCAAACAACTCACCCAACTGTAAAATTCATCATTCTTGATGGAGTTCCACATAGTGGTGACTACAAGGCAGTTATAGCAGACAATACTTATTCTATTTTCTATGCTGAGCAGCAATCAGGCTTCTTAGCTGGATATGCTGCAGTAAAAGAAGGATATACTAAGTTAGGATTTATGGGTGGAATCGCTGTTCCTCCAGTAATTAATTTCGGATACGGATTTATTCAAGGTGCAGACTATGCAGCAGCAGAACTAGGACTTGCAAAAGATGCTTTAGAAATTAAGTACACATATGTTGGAAACTTTGATGCTAGCCCTGAAAATCAAACTATTGCTTCTTCATGGTATAACGATGGGACAGAAGTAATTTTTGGTTGCGGTGGTGGTGTTGGTAACTCAGTTATGGCAGCAGCAGAATCTGCTAAAGCTAAAGTAATTGGCGTTGACGTTGACCAATCAGCAGAGTCAGAGACTGTTATTACATCAGCATTTAAAGAGCTTGGTAGTTCAGCTTATAATGCAATTAAAGGCTATTATAATAATTCATTCCCAGGTGGAAAGAGCGAAGTTCTTGATATTACTGTTGATGCAGTAGGCTTACCTATGAAAACATCTAGATTTGAAAAGTTCAAACAAGCAGATTATGATGCTATTTATAAAAAGTTAGTTGATGATAAAGATGGTATCAGAACAAATATTAAAGACAATACTGCTGCAAAACTTGCAAGTGAACTAAAAACTGCACACACAAAAGTGACTGTTATCGGCTAATTGGTCATTTTAATGGTTCCCATGCTTTTTCTTAGCATGGGAACTATTAAATAATTACACTAAGGGGAAAAAACAATGAATTGTATAGTTGAAATGCTTAACATTACGAAACGGTTTCCGGGAATTATTGCTAACGACAACATCTCGATACAATTAAAAAAAGGTGAAATTCACGCACTTTTAGGCGAAAATGGTGCAGGAAAATCAACCCTGATGTCTATTCTTTTTGGATTATACCAACCAGATGAGGGAGTTATTAAAAAAGATGGCATAGAAGTTGAAATTAACAATCCTAACGATGCAAATAGACTAGGGATTGGCATGGTTCACCAACATTTTAAATTGGTACAAAACTTTACTGTCTTAGAAAATATCATATTAGGGGTAGAAACGGTTAAAAACTCATTTTTACATATGAGTGAGGCTAGAAAAAAAGTGTTAACTCTCAGCCAAACATATAATTTGAAAATTGACCCTGACAGTCTAGTATCGGACATTACCGTAGGAATGCAACAAAGGGTAGAAATTTTGAAAACCCTTTATAGGGAAAACGAAATTTTAATATTTGATGAACCCACAGCAGTATTAACACCTGACGAAATTGTGGAACTAATGGGTATCATGAAAAGACTAATACAAGAGGGTAAATCAATCTTGTTTATTACGCATAAGCTTGCGGAAATTAAAGAAATTGCAGATCGATGTACTGTTATTCGCAAAGGAAAATATATTGGCACAGTAAATGTGGAAGATGTCACAAAAGAAGATATGAGTGAACTTATGGTAGGGTATAAGGTGAACTTTGAAATTGAAAAAGCCCCTGCTACACCAGCTGATATTGTTTTGGATGTTAAGGGATTGACTGTGAAATCCAAAAAAGGAAAAAACAGAGTAAACGATGTAAGCTTCCAAGTGAGGGCCGGAGAAATTGTCTGTATTGCAGGAATTGATGGTAACGGACAAGAAGAATTGATTTATGCCTTAACAGGCATAATTCCATCCACCTCTCTAGAATTTAAACTATTGGGTAACGAAATTTCGAAGAAGACCATTAAACAGAGAAATGAAATTGGAATGGCACACATTCCAGCAGACAGACACAAGCATGGTTTGGTTTTAGAATACAATATTGCTAAAAATATGGTGATTAAGAATTTTGGTGACAAAAAGTTTCAAAAGATGGGGTTTATTAAATTTGACCATATGTACAATCATGCGGATGAATTGATTGAAAAGTTTGATATTAGAGCGAGTAATGGAAGTCATACCGACGCAAGGTCTATGTCAGGAGGCAACCAACAAAAAGTTATAGTAGCTCGTGAAATATCTGAAGATACGGCGCTATTAATTGCTGTACAGCCAACAAGAGGTCTTGACGTTGGAGCAATTGAATATATTCATAAGCAAATTATATCCCAAAGAGACAAAGGAAAAGCAATTCTGCTTGTGTCCTTAGAGCTTGATGAAGTGCTAGGCCTTAGTGATAGAATTCTAGTGATTTACGAAGGCGAGATTGTTGCTGATTTAAACGCACAAGAAACAGACAACAAGGAGCTTGGCATGTTTATGGCTGGTGCAAAAAAAGGAGGGGCACATGAAGAATAATATATTTAAAAAAGAAGGTTTTCTTGGTATCTCCTCCTCAGTATTATCGGTAGCGATAGGACTTTTCGTTGGGTTTGTGGTACTTTTAATAAGTAATCCAGGTCAAGCGTTTGAAGGAGTTAATATCATTTTACTTGGTGGATTTAACGCGGGCGCAATGGGAATAGGTCAAGTTTTATATGGTGCTACCCCGATTATATTAACAGGATTATCTGTGGGGTTTGCATTTAAAACAGGGCTTTTTAATATAGGTACATCTGGTCAGATGATTGTTGGTGCTTTTGCTGCGGTATATGTATCGCTAAAGTGGACATTCATTCCAGAGGGTATGATGTTACCCGTGGCTCTCGTTATGTCGATTATTGCTGGTGGGTTATGGGCACTGCTACCTGGTATGTTAAAAACATATTGTAACGTTTCGGAAGTTATATCAACCATTATGATGAACTACATAGGTATGTATACGGTGAACTATTTGGTATCCAAAACTATTTTTGATAGTATGCGTAACCAATCCATTACACCGCCAAGCTATGCGGTACTGCCAAAATGGGGGCTTGATAAATTGTTCCCTGGTTCAAGCATCAACTGTGGTATTTTTATTGCTATTGCTGTGGTAATTTTGATGTATATAATTTTGAATAAAACCACTTTCGGATTTGAGTTAACCGCTTGCGGATTTAATAAAGATGCAAGCGAATATGCTGGAATTAATTCAAAGAAAAACATCATTCTATCCATGGTGATTGCGGGCGCCATCGCAGGACTTGCGGGAGGAGTTCTATTCCTTTCTGGAACAGGCAAACATATCGAAGTTCTAGACATTTTAATACCAGAAGGATTTATGGGCATTCCAGTTGCACTTTTGGGTGCATCAAATCCAATTGGAATTTTGCTTAGTGGACTATTTATATCATATATCAGTGTAGGTGGATTTTATTTACAAGCACTTAACTACCCACCTCAAGTAATTGATATTATCATTTCGCTCATTATCTACTTTACAGCATTTTCTACTATCCTTAAAAATGTCGTAAAGTTTGTTGTGGGAAAAATACCATCTAAAACAAATAAAATTGATAAAACCATTACAATAGATAAAGGAGGAGAATAATCATGCAAGTCGTATATTTTTTAGTACAGCAAACTATGTTCTTCTCTATCCCTTTATTAATCGTAGCTTTGGGTGGTATGTTTTCAGAACGTAGTGGTGTTGTAAATATCGCACTTGAGGGGCTAATGATTATTGGTGCGTTCTCAGGAATATTATTTATTAATATATTCCAAGGTGTGATATCAGGCCAAGCGTTGCTAATTCTTGCGCTCATTGTTGCAGCGGCTGCAGGAATGTTGTTTTCACTATTGCATGCCTACGCATCAATTAACATGAAAGCAAATCAAATAATTAGTGGAACTGCACTTAATATGTTGGCGCCAGCTTTGGCAATTTTTGTGGCCAGAATGATTTATAATGTGCAACAAGTACCTTTTAAGAATGAGTTCAGAATTGAAAAAGTACCAGTGCTGGGCGATATACCTATCTTAGGTGATTTGTTTTTCAAAAACACATATATCACCACTTTTCTTGGGTTTATCATATTAGCTATTGCATACGTAGTGTTATTTAAAACTAAATTTGGATTAAGGCTCCGTGCTTGCGGTGAACATCCTGGAGCGGCGGATTCTGTTGGTGTTAACGTACAAAAAATAAGATATTCGGGAGTTTTAATTTCTGGATGTCTTGCAGGAATTGGCGGAGTTGTATTTGTCGTTCCGACTTCTACGAACTTCAACGCAACCGTTGCTGGATATGGATTTTTAGCACTTGCAGTTTTAATATTTGGACAATGGAATCCTAAGAAAATATTGATGGCAGCGTTTTTATTCGGTGTCATGAAGACCCTATCTTCTGCATATTCAGGTATTCCAATGCTCAATGACCTTGGTTTACCATCAGTACTATACAAAATCTTCCCTTATGCAGTGACACTCATTGTACTAGCTTTCACATCAAGAAAACTTGTCGCGCCACTTGCATTGGGAAATGTTTATGATAAAGGATCTAGATAGCTATGAGAATGTACGATATTATCTTAAAAAAAAGAGACGGACACAGTCTAACCGACCAAGAAATAGACTTTGTAGTCAAATCCTATACCAACGGAGATACTCCAGACTATCAAATTGCCGCACTTCTAATGGCAATTTATTTTAAGGGAATGGACAAAAGGGAAACTGCTACATTGACTCTCGCTATGGCAAAATCAGGAGATATGTTTGATTTATCATCTATCAATGGAATTAAGGTTGATAAGCATTCCACCGGTGGTGTTGGAGATAAAACGTCCTTGGTGATTGGTCCGATTGTTGCGGCTTGTGGTGTTCCAGTTGCAAAAATGTCAGGTCGTGGGCTTGGTCATACGGGTGGAACTGTTGACAAATTAGAGGCATTTCGTAACTTTAAAACATCAATCGAAGAAAAAGAATTTTTTGATATTGTAAATCAAATAGGAATTAGTATCATTGGCCAAACGGGAAATATTGCACCAGCAGATAAAAAGATTTATGCACTGCGTGATGTAACCGGAACCGTTGATAATGTTTCGCTAATTGCAGCATCGATAATGAGTAAAAAGCTTGCCGCGGGTTCAGACGCTATTTTACTTGATGTGAAAACTGGTAGCGGTGCATTTATGAAAACCCTAGATGAGTCTATCAATTTGGCACAGGTTATGGTTGACATTGGTGTGGCAAACGGCAAAAAAATGACTGCATTAATTACCGATATGGATAGACCACTAGGATATGTCATTGGTAATTCCTTAGAGTTAATTGAAGTCATCGATACGCTATCGGGCAAAGGTCCAGAAGATTTAACCCATATTTGCTTGGAACTTGCAGCAAATATGTTGTTCCTTGCGCAAAAGGGTAGCATGGATGAATGTATGGAAATAGCAAAGCAAACGATTGAAAACGGTATGGCACTTGCAAAGCTTCGAGAAATGGTGGTTGCACAAGGAAGCGACGGAAAATATGTTGACGATACTGAAAATTTTGAAAAGTCAGAGGTTGTTTATTCTGTTTTGGCATCAATGGATGGATATATTTATAAGATTGATACTGAAAAGTGTGGCATATCATCTGTCATATTAGGAGCAGGACGCAACAAAAAAGAAGATGCAATCGATTTTAGTGCAGGCATCATCTTGAAGAAAAAAACTGGAGATGCAGTGAAATTGGGCGAGGAAATCGCAGTGTTTCATACCAGAAGTGAATTACTTGCAAAACAGGCTGAAAGCTTATTTTTAGAATCTATTGAAATAAGAACTGAAAAACCAGCTCCAGAAAAACTAATCTATGCAAAGGTTACCAAAGATAGTGTCGAAAAATTTTAAGATTTAAATAAAATAGAATGAGGTTGGTGGAATTTTTCCACCAACCTCATTTATTATATAAACGCATAACTTATTTAGAATTTCTCATCAAATTCTCTTGCGAACCAAACATCATTTAATTTGAATTCTTGGGAGTCTAGGTAACCAAGTTGGTGATAACAGTCATCAAATTCAAAACGTAGTTTGTAAGAACATAGCAGTTGATGTTTCTCGTTATATTCCTTGTTGACACGATTTAACCCATACTTCCCATCCCCAATAATAGGGTGATGAATATATGCCATATGTGCCCTTATTTGATGAGTTCTACCGGTTTTTAGCTCAACCTCAAGCAAAGAGTTTTTCCTGCTTTTTTTAAGAAGTTGATAGGTTGTAACAATTGTTTTAGTTTCAGTAGTAGGTTTATCAAAAATTCTAACAGTGCTGTCATTTTCACTGCGTAGTAAAAAGTGAGTTAGAGTAGCTTTTGGAGGGTCAACAAGTCCACTGACAACGCAGAGATAATATTTTTTGACTTCACGATTTTTAATCTTTTCATTAAGAATACGCAACGATTCAGCATTTTTGGCAACAATAACAATTCCGCTTGTGTTACGGTCAATGCGATTACAGAGTGATGGTGCGAAAGAAAGCTCGTCATCGGGGTTATACTCGCCCTTATCATACAGATAATGCAAGCAACGGTTAATCAAAGTGTCAACTGCATTATCGTTATCCTCATGAACACATAATCCAACTTTTTTGTTACAAAGAAGTATATTATCGTCCTCAAACACAACATCAACTACTGATGGTGCAAGTAGAAAATCTTTGTTGGAATTCTCATCGAAAAACTCATCATTGATGTATAACTCAATGATATCTTCTGTCTTTAATCGATAGCTAATATCAGACTTTTTTGAGTTCACTTTAATTCGTTTAAGCCTTAGATATTTATACAATAGGTTTTTAGGAAGCTTAGGGACAGCTTTTGTTAGAAACTTATCCAGACGTTGATTTTCATCGTTTGCTTTTATGATAAACGTTTTCATCTTATACCTCATTTAATTAATATAGATATTATATCATAGGCGATAGCGTTGATATAATTTGCCATCTTCCCCGAAAAGGCGAAGGGCATTTAAAAATATAATGTTTGCTTGCAAACATTATATCATAAAATATATTGGATTAAAAATTAAATTTAATAAAAGTTAAAATCATCTTCCTTATTTCTACAAAATAGTATATAATATAGTCATATGTATATCAATAATTTCAATGATATGCGAGATTTGATTAGATTAAATTTTGCAAATTATCGATTATATCAACAACGTAAGCGTTGATATAATATGAGTAAAAAATAAAATTTGAGGTGCGATAATATGGAAAACTATAAGCAAGAATTTATAAAATTTATGGTGAAATCAGGTGTTCTTACTTTTGGGGAATTTACGCTAAAAAGTGGACGTAAAGCACCTTATTTTGTCAATACGGGCAACTATCAAACTGGGGAACAACTTACAAAGTTAGGCGAATTCTATGCAGATTGTATTTACTCCAATTTGGGTAATGAATATGATGTGCTCTACGGCCCCGCATATAAAGGAATACCTCTTGCAGTTTCAGCAGTTTCGGGACTTTACCGCAAATATAACATCGATAGGGCATATAGCTTTAACCGCAAGGAAACCAAAGATCATGGTGAGGGTGGTTTGATTGTTGGGCATAAACTTCAAGACGGTGAGCGTATTGTAATTACTGAAGACGTTATGACTTCGGGTGCTGCATTGCGTGAAAATCTACCAATTTTAAACAATGCTGCTGATGTGAAAATTGTAGGGCTTATTATTTCGGTTGACAGAATGGAAAAAGGATTGGGCGATAAATCTGCTGTACAAGAGGCATATGAAAACTATGGAGTGTCTGTTTATCCTATAGTTACCATTCGTGAAATCATAGAAGGGTTGCATAACGTTCCAGTTGACGGCAAGGTCTATATTGATGATGAAACAAAGGCAAGAATGGAAGCATATCTTTCACAATATGGAATTGGCGCATAAAATAAATACCTGCACTTTTGTTTAAATCTATGGCGAAAGGTGGAGAGGTGAGCTCATTGCTCAATATATGGAGAAGGATATTCATAAAGGGCACAGACTGCGTCTAAAAGAGCGTTTTCTTGCAGATGATCTCTATAAATTTGAACCACATAACGTTTTAGAATTATTATTGTTTTATGCGATTCCTCGTATGGATACGAACNNATCTTATTAATACATTTGGAAGTGTATCAGCTGTTTTCGATGCTCCCTTTGAGGAGCTTATTAAAGTACCTATGATCTCCGAAAATGCAGCCACTCTGATTAAAATGATACCGAGCTTATCAAGGGTATATTCCGTTGATAAGCACTCTGATGTGAGAGTATTTGATACCCCACAAAAAATCGGAGAACATTTTGTCGATAAATTTATCGGGTGTACCAATGAGATTGTATATCTAATGCTGCTTGACAGCTCACTTCAACTGATTAATTGTGAAATTATATCAAGAGGCTCGGTNNCATATCATTGTTGCACAAAATGATTATGTTGCACTGATTGCAGGCGGATATGTAAAAATAGATTAAGCAAATAGCGATATGTTGGGGGAAGTATGGATAAATTTAAATTAAAATCAGAATATATGCCCACCGGTGACCAACCTAAAGCAATTGATAGTCTAGTGAATGGCTTATTAAGAGGTGATAAAGAGCAAACCTTGCTCGGAGTTACTGGTTCTGGAAAAACATTTACTATGGCAAATGTAATTAACAAAGTGAACAAGCCTACCTTGGTTTTAGCTCATAATAAAATACTCGCAGCACAACTTTGTAGCGAGTTTAAGGAGTTTTTTCCTGATAATGCAGTGGAATACTTTGTTTCTCATTATGACTACTACCAACCTGAGGCGTACATCCCAAACACTGATACCTATATAGAAAAGGACAGCGCAATCAACGATGAAATTGACAAGCTGCGTCACTCCGCAACTCTTTCTCTTGCACAAAGACGTGATGTCATTATCGTATCCAGTGTATCCTGCATCTATTCATTAGGTAACCCGATTGATTATCGCACAATGGTAGTCTCACTTCGTCCTCAAATGGAGATAAGCCGTGATGACTTACTTCGACGACTTGTAGCAATTCAATATGAGCGTAATGATATCAACTTTATCCGTAACAAGTTTAGGGTGCGTGGTGATGTTGTAGAGATATTTCCGGCTGCTGCTTTTGATACCGCTATTAGGGTAGAGTTTTTCGGCGATGAAATCGACAGAATAAGCGAATTCAATCCACTTACAGGTGAAGTTAAAACAGTTGTGAGCCATGTTGCGATTTATCCAGCATCTCACTATATTGTGCCACCAGAAAAGCTAAAAGAAGCACTCGAAGAGATAGAACAAGATCTTGATAAACGTGTAAAATACTTTAAAGACAATCAAATGCTACTTGAGGCACAACGTATCGAACAGCGGACACGCTATGACATGGAAATGCTTCAAGAAATCGGAATTTGTAAGGGTATTGAAAACTACTCACGAGTTTTATCAAGAAGAGAGCCTGGAAGTATTCCATACACATTGATGGACCACTTTCCAGAGGATTATCTGTTGATGGTGGATGAGTCTCACGTAACAATTCCACAGGTTAGAGGGATGTATTTCGGCGATAGAGCAAGAAAGACAAGCCTCATTGATTATGGTTTTAGATTGCCATCTGCATACGATAACCGTCCGTTGAATTTTTCTGAATTCTACGATAAAACCAACCAAGTGGTTTATGTCAGTGCAACTCCTAGCCAATTTGAAAGAGACAACTCTACTCAAATCGTTGAGCAGGTAATTCGCCCAACGGGGTTGGTTGACCCAGTGGTTACTGTGAAACCTGTAGAAGGACAAATTGAGGACTTGCTGTCTGAGATAAACTTGACAGTTCAAGAGGGTGAGCGTGTACTTGTTACCACTTTAACTAAGAAAATGGCGGAGGATTTAACCGCATACCTTGAAAGTATGGATGTGAGAGTAAGATATCTGCATCACGGTATTGACACAATTGAGCGTATGGAAATCATTCGTGATCTTCGCTTGGGTGAATTTGATGTTTTGGTTGGAATTAACCTGCTTCGTGAGGGGCTAGATATACCTGAGGTTTCGCTAGTAGCTATACTTGATGCCGACAAAGAGGGCTTTTTGCGTAGTGAAACATCCCTTGTACAAACGGTTGGACGTGCAGCTAGAAACTCAAAGGGTAGGGTTATTATGTATGCTGACAGTGTTACAGGCTCAATGGAACGTGCCCTAAAGGAAACAGATCGCCGTCGCGCAATACAACTTGCCTATAACCAAGAACATAATATTACCCCAACTACAATTAAAAAAGATGTTCGAGAAATTCTTGAAATCTCCAAAAAAGATAATTATGACATTAAAGATATTAAGGCTCGCAGAATGGCAAAGGGCGAGAAAGATGCCCTTGTAAAAAAACTCACTGCCGAGATGAAAGCTGCTGCAAAGTTGCTTGAATTTGAACACGCGGCATTTTTAAGAGATAAAATAGAAAAGATTAATGCTTTGTAAAAAAAGAGCTTTAAAATTAGGAGGCCAGTTCGCTAAATGGGAATTGATAAAATCATTATTAAAGGTGCAAGAGAGAACAATTTAAAAAATATTGATATTGAAATACCAAGGGATAAATTTGTGGTTTTGACAGGTTTGTCTGGCTCTGGAAAGTCCTCTCTTGCTTTTGATACAATTTATGCAGATGGACAACGACGCTATGTAGAGAGCCTTTCTTCCTATGCTAGGCAATTTTTAGGTCAGATGGAAAAACCGGATGTAGACCTCATTGAGGGGCTATCTCCTGCAATTTCAATAGACCAAAAGACCACATCAAAAAACCCACGTTCTACCGTTGGAACTGTGACTGAAATATATGACTACCTGCGTTTGCTCTATGCGCGTATCGGTGTGCCACATTGTACCGTTTGTGGACGAGAAATCACCCAACAAACAATCGACCAAATGGTAGATAGGGTGATGGAACTACCAGAAAAAACTAAAATTCAAATACTTGCCCCTGTCGTTCGAGGACGAAAAGGTGAGCACCAAAAAGAGTTTGATGCGGCAAGGAAGTCTGGCTTTGTCAGAGTGCGAGTTGACGGAAACCTATATGATTTATCCGAGGAAATCAAACTTGAAAAGAACAAAAAACATTCCATTGAAATCATTGTTGACCGACTTGTGATTAAAGAAGATATAAAATCACGTCTTGCTGACTCACTTGAAACGGCAATCTCGCTGACTGGTGCGATTGCGATAATTGACGTCATTGACGGTGAAGAAATTATATTTTCTCAAAATTATGCCTGCCCCGAGCATGGCGTTAGTATGAACGAACTTGAACCCTCTATGTTTTCATTTAACAACCCATTTGGTGCTTGCGAAAAATGTACTGGACTAGGTACGTTTATGAAAGTAGATCCAGACTTGATTGTGCCAAACAAAAATCTTTCGATTAAAGAGGGAGCAATCAAGGCAAGCGGTTGGTATTTTGGTGAGTCTGGAACAATTGCGCAGATGTATTATGAAGCAATTGCAGAGCATTATAAATTTTCGCTTGATACTCCATTTAAAAAACTTCCTCAAAAAATAAGTGATATCATTTTTTATGGAACGCAGGGCGAACGGATTAAAATGACCCGTAAAAATGAATATGGCGAGGGCACCTATCAAACCGAGTTTGAGGGAGTGGCAAGCAACCTTGAGCGACGTTTCAGGGAAACCCAAAGCAACTATATGCGTGATGAAATTGCACAATGTATGAGTACAAACCTCTGTCCAGATTGTAATGGTGAAAGGTTAAAAAAGGAGATTTTAGCCGTTACAGTTGGAGATAGAAATATAAGCGATTTATGTAAATTTTCTATCACCGAAGCGCATGACTTTATAAAAGGTTTAGAGCTTTCAGCTCGTGATGCGATGATTGCGGCGCAAATTGTAAAAGAAATCAATGAACGTCTTTCCTTTCTTGAGAGCGTGGGGCTTGATTATCTAACCTTGTCACGTTCATCGGGCACGCTTTCTGGTGGAGAAAGTCAGCGAATTCGTCTTGCAACGCAGATAGGTTCTTCTCTTGTTGGGGTGCTTTACATCCTTGATGAGCCTAGTATTGGTCTGCATCAAAAGGACAATGATAAGCTCATTCTAACCCTCAAACGCCTTCGAGATTTAGGCAACACGCTCATTGTGGTCGAGCATGACGAGGACACTATGTTTGCGGCAGATTATGTTGTTGACATTGGGCCTGGTGCTGGCGTCCATGGTGGAGAGGTTGTCTGTGCCGGTAGTGTTGAGGATATTATGGCTTGTGAAAATTCAATTACAGGGCAATATTTAAGTGGGAAAATGAAAATAGAGGTGCCAAAAAACCGGCGCAAAGGAAACGGCACAAAACTTACAGTAAAGGGAGCAACCGAAAATAACCTCAGAAACGTCAGTGTTGACATTCCTTTGGGGATTTTAACTTGTGTAACAGGTGTTTCTGGCTCTGGAAAATCCTCTCTTGTCAATGAAATTATATTTAAGCAATTGACTAAAACAATTAACAATTCTCGTGTTAAGGCTGGCGCACATAAGGATATCCTTGGAATTGAAAATCTTGATAAGATAATTGATATCAACCAAGCGCCAATTGGAAGAACACCTCGTTCAAATCCAGCAACCTACACAGGAGTTTTCACAGATATTCGTGAAATCTTTGCTCTTACAAATGATGCAAAGCTGAAAGGTTATACATCCAGCAGATTCTCCTTTAATGTTAAGGGAGGAAGATGTGAATCTTGTGAAGGCGATGGTATTATTAAGATTGAGATGCATTTTCTGCCAGATATTTTTGTTCCTTGTGAAGTTTGCAAAGGCAAGAGGTATAATAGGGAAACTTTGGAGATAAAATATAAGGGTAAAACCATTGATGATGTATTAAATATGACGATTGAGGAGGCTCTGTACTTTTTCGAGCCAATACCAAAAATCGCAAGAAAGATGCAAGCGCTGTTTGATGTTGGATTGGGCTATGTCAAACTTGGTCAATCTGCAACCACTTTGTCAGGTGGTGAGGCACAAAGAGTGAAACTTGCAAGCGAGCTTTCAAAACGTTCGACAGGAAAGACCTTTTACATTCTAGATGAGCCTACAACTGGGCTCCATACGGCAGACGTTCATAAGCTAATTGATATGCTTAATCGTCTTGTCGAGGGTGGAAATACTGTTTTGGTTATTGAGCATAATCTTGATGTGATAAAAACTGCAGATTATGTAATTGATTTAGGACCAGATGGTGGCGACAAGGGTGGACTTGTTGTTGCAAAGGGCACACCAGAGCAAGTTAGTAAAATAAAGGGTTCTTATACTGGAGAATATTTGAAAAAAGTTTTAAATTAGGCTTTACAAAGTTATACCTCTATGGTATACTTTAATAAAGAAGAAACAACAAAAAGGAGAATTTTTATGACTAAGTATGTATGTACAATTTGTGGTTACGAGTATGACCCTGCTGAGGGTTGCGAGGACCAAGGCGTTGCACCAGGAACAGCTTGGGAAGATGTGAAAGAAGACTTCGTTTGTCCAGTTTGTGGAGTTGGAAAAGAACTATTTGAAGCAGAATAACCGTTAAGATTAACAGACAAAAAGCAATGCCAAAAACATAGTACAAGCTATTTTTGCTTGCATTGTGTTTTTGCATTGTTTTTTATGGGTCTGTACAAAGACTAAAGCCTTGAAAGGGGAATATTTATGTCAATAAATAAAATAACAAATAATGTTTATAGTGTTGGTGTGTTAAATCCGAATTTAAGAATATTTGACGTTGTCATGAAAACTGAATATGGCACAACCTATAATTCATATATCATAAAAGGTAGTGAGAAGACTGCTTTAATTGAAACCGCACATCTTGATTTTTTCGATACTTATGTTGATAATCTAAAACAAGTTTGCGAGCTTTCAAGTATTGAATATCTTATCATGAATCATAACGAGCCAGATCATTCTGGTTCTATAGTAAAGCTTTTAGAGTTGTTGCCTGATATTAAAATTATAACTTCTCAAGCAGGGTCAATTTATCTAAAAAACATTGTCAACAACAGCAATATGAATATAACTGTTGCAAAAGATGGTGACACTCTTGATTTGGGTGATAAAACACTGACATTTATCAATGCACCATTTTTGCATTGGCCAGATTCAATGTTTACCTATCTAAAAGAGGAAAAAATACTGTTTTCCTGTGATTTTTTTGGATCTCATTATTGTGAACCTCGTTCATTTGATATGCAAATGATACCAAAACGTAAAGCTGCATATGACGCTGCGTTGCTAAACTATTTCAATGCTATTTTCAGTCCATTTAAACCATATGTGGTAAAGGGTCTTGAAAAAATAAAAGACCTTGAGATTGATTTTGCCTGTACAAGCCATGGACCGATCTTGACAAAAGAGGGCTTTTTACCTGAGGTAATAGAGAAGTACACCAAATGGAGTGCTCCTGTTGTGAACGATAGAAAGGTCATTCCTTTGTTTTATTGTAGTGCTTATGGAAACACAGAAATGATAGCTGAGGCAATTGCCGAGGGCATCAGTGAAGCAATACCAACCGCCATTGTGGATTGCTACGACTTAAATGAACATCGTATGTCAGATATGGCTTCCCTGCTTAATTCATCTGATGCATTTTTGGTTGGTTCACCAACAATAAATAAGGATGCTGTTCCTCCAATTTGGGTATTGCTTTCACATATTGACGCAATCAATATTGCCAAACGTCCTGTTGCTATTTTTGGCTCATACGGTTGGAGTGGTGAAGCATTTAAAAATATCAGACTTCGTTTTGACGGACTAAAAACAAAAACTTACGAGCAAGACTTTAAGATTGTATTCGTTCCTACAAATGAAGATTTGGAAAATGCAAAACAATTTGGAAAAGAGTTTGCTGCAACGTTATAATACTTTAACAAAAATCCACGCAACTTTTGCGTGGATTTTTCCTTGTTTATAAATAGCTTTTATTGTATAATTAAAGTAATATATTTAATGGAGGTGGATATTATCAAGGGTGATTTGCATACCCACACATATATGTCGGATGGTTCGTGCAGTATCGAAAGGATTTTTCAGCTCGCAAAAAACACTGGGCTTGATTATATTTCAATTACAGACCACGATCATATATCGGATAAAGATAGAGATAATGAGTTTTCTAAGAAATATTGTGTAAAAAATATAAATGGTGTTGAGATTTCAGCGAAAGATTTTAGCCGTAATAGAAGAGTGCACATTTTGTGCTATATGCCTGACAAAACAGACGAACTAAAAAAGATTTGCCAAAGGATAACACAAAATCGTGCAATTGCAGGACTTCAAATGGCAGAGCTTGTGGCTGATAAATATCCCATTACCGTTCAGGATATAAAAAACGTTGCAATCCATTCCGATTGCATTTTTAAACAACATATCATGAAAGTCTTAATTAGCGCTGGGTTTGCCACCGAAATGTTTGGTGAGCTTTTTGATGAATTATTTGACTTTAAGACTGGAAGTTGCATGGTTGAGCATGAACATGTTGATGTTTATGAGGTGCTTGACGTCGTAAAACGCTCAGGTGGAATATGCGTTTTGGCTCATCCTTACACCTATAAAAGTCTTGATTTTTTAAATGAAATTCTTGATAAGGGTTACCTTGACGGAATTGAAGTTTGGTCAAGTAAATCAAACCAAGAGCAAGAAGAAGTTTTGCTTGATATATGCAAAAAACATAATTTAATTCCCACTGGGGGTTCAGATTTTCATGGGGCACATTCCTCAAAAGTCTGTCCTATTGGAATTAAGACTACTCCAAAAGAATCAATTGAAGCAATGTTTCGCTTAAAAAATTTAAGGTAGGTAAAAAAATTGGACGTAAAAGAGTTATCAGTACAAAAACACAGGGAATGGAAAGGCAAAATAGAGATCGTTTCGCGTGCAAGAATTACAAATAGGGAAGAACTTGCGATAGCATACACCCCAGGCGTCGCACAACCATGCCTTGAAATTCAAAAAGATAAATCACTTTCCTATGACCTCACACGCAGAGGCAATCTTGTTGCAGTAATCACTGACGGTACTGCTGTGCTTGGTCTTGGAGATATCGGTCCAGAGGCGGCGATGCCTGTAATGGAGGGAAAGTGTGCCCTTTTTAAAGAATTTGCTGACGTCGATGCGTTCCCAATCTGCATAAATTCCAAAGACACAGACGAGATTGTAAAGACAATTGAGAATATTTCACTTAGTTTTGGTGGGATTAATCTTGAAGATATATCTGCTCCTCGTTGCTTTGAGATTGAAAAGCGACTAAAGCAAAGCTTGGATATTCCTGTTTTTCATGACGACCAACATGGAACTGCAATTGTTGTTGGCGCAGCGGTGATTAACAGTTTAAAGCTTGCTAAAAAACAGATAAGTGATGTTACTATTGTAATAAACGGTGCAGGTGCTGCGGGAATAGCAATCGGCAAGCTGCTGCTATCACTTAATGTTGGTGACATTATTATGTGTGATAAAGACGGCATTTTATATCGTGGTAGTGAGTTTTTTAATGACGCTCACAAGCAAATGGCTAATATTACAAATAAGCATAACAAAACAGGCTTACTCGCTGATGCGTTGGCTGGTGCAGACATATTTGTTGGAGTTTCAATGCCAAACCTTGTAACTAGTGATATGGTAAAATCAATGGCAGACAAGCCAATTGTATTTGCAATGGCAAATCCAACCCCAGAAATTATGCCTGATGAGGCGAAAAAGGCAGGAGCATTTATTGTTGGAACCGGCAGAAGTGACTTTCCAAATCAGATTAACAATGTACTTGCTTTCCCAGGTATTTTCAAGGGTGCTTTGAGCGTAAGGGCGAAAGAGATTACCGAGGAAATGAAGCTTGCAGCGGCTTTTGGGATAGCTGAAATTATAGCTGATGATGAACTAAATGATGAGTATATACTACCAGATCCCTTTGACAAACGTGTGGCTATCAAGGTTGCAGAGGCAGTTGCAAAGGCAAATAAATAAAATTCAAGGAGAAAATAATGACTTACAATTACAAAACTAAAGGAACTTGTTCAAGAAGTATAGAGGTTACGATAGATGACAATGGGATAATCACCGATGTTATCTTTATTGGTGGCTGTGATGGAAATTTAAACGGAATTTCTAGCCTAGCCGTTGGACAAAACGCAGAGGACATTGCAAAGAAGCTAAAGGGTATTAATTGCAATGGAAAGGGCACATCTTGCCCAGACCAACTTGCAACAGCAATTAATGAGGCTCTTGCAAATAGATAAATATGTAAAAAATGCCGTCCAAATTGGACGGCATTTTTTTACGTATTATTCATTATTCAATTTAAATTGAGACTCATAAAGTTCCTTGTAAAGACCGCCATGTGAGAGTAACTCCTCGTGCGAGCCCTGCTCAACAATGCCTTTTTCAGTTAAAACTACAATCGTATCAGCATTCTTGATTGTAGACAGTCTGTGCGCTACAATAAGAGACGTTTTACCTTTGCTTAGCTTATCCAGTGCATCTTGAATGAGCAGCTCTGTAGCGTTATCTAGCGCCGATGTGGCTTCATCAAGTATCAAGATAGGAGGATTCTTTAAAAATAGCCTTGCAATAGAAAGACGCTGCTTTTGACCACCCGAAAGTTTAACGCCACGCTCACCGATGTTTGTGTCATACTTGTCTGGGAGTTCCATTACGAAGTCATGGATATTTGCAAGTTTTGAAGCCTCAAGAATTTCTTCTTCACTTGCATCAATATTTCCATAAGCGATATTGTCCCAAATTGTGCCTGAAAACAAAAATACATCCTGCTGAACAATTCCGATGTTTTGTCTTAGTGATTCGTAAGTGAAGTCTTGTATATTAATTCCATCAATGTTAATTTCACCTTCGGTAATATCGTAAAATCGAGGAATTAGATGGCACAGTGTGGTTTTACCGCCGCCACTAGGACCAACGAAAGCAACAGTTTTTCCTTGAGGTATATCCAAATTAATTTCAGATAGAATTTCTTTTCCCTGCCCATATGCAAAACTTACATTGTTAAATTTAATAGCACCGTTTACCGATTTAACATCAATTGAGTTAGGGCTTTGAGGCTCAGGTTCAGCTTCTAAAATTTCAACAAAGCGTTTAAACCCACTCATGCCGTTTTGATATTGTTCAATAAAACCAATAATCTTTTTAATAGGCGTTAAAAACAGATTTATGTATAGCAAATACTTCACAAATTCTCCAAATGTGATATGACCGTAGTAGCAGAAAATTCCGCCACCAACCATGACAACAAGATTAAGAAAATCAGTCAAAAAGCCCATGCCGGAGTGAAACTCTGCCATAGTTTTATATGCGAATTCCCTTGACTTTTTAAAGGATGCATTGTTCCTCTCGAACTTGGTTTCCTCATGGGCAGAGTTTGTAAACGCTTTTGCAACACGAATACCTGAAATACTATTTTCCAAACTTGCATTAATTTTAGATACTTCCTCACGAGTTTTTTGAAATGCATCTCCCATTCTTAGACGGGTTTTTGAGGCATACAATACAAGAAACGGGATAAAAGCAAATATAATTAATGTGAGAGGAATGTTAATTGTGCAAAGGATAATAAAACTTCCCACAAGCATAATTGCTGAAATGAATAAGTCCTCAGCACCGTGATGGGCAAGCTCTGAAACTTCCATTAAATCGTTGATAATCCTTGACATAATAGAGCCTGTTTTATTTGAGTCAAAGAAAGAAAACGGGAGTTTTTGCATATGCTTAAAAATATCCCTACGCATATCAGACTGCATTCTAACACCAACACAATGCCCATAATAAATCATCATGTAGTTAAGCGCAGCTTTGAAAATAAATATCAAAAGTAGGGCAACGCTCCAAATTATCAAAAGCCTAATCTGCTTATTCGGAACATAGACATCAATGATATTTCCTGCAATCATCGGAAAAAATAAATCACAAAGAGCTGCGATTAATGCACAAGCCATATCAAAAACAAACAGCTTCCAATGGGGTCTATAATAGCTAATAAATCTTTTAATCATTAAATACCTCTCATTTTTTTAAATAATATAAATATCATATTAACATTATTCACACAGGTTTTCAAGTTAAAAAGCAGCAGTTCTTTATGAACTGCTGCTTTTTTGGTTTTTATTATTTGTTATTCTTTTTCTTTTTGTAAAGTAGGAACATCATAACTGCAACAGCTAAAATTGCAACACAGAGCATTATAATGCCGCCGATGCCACTCTCACCAGCTGACAATACGTCGGTCCAACTGTCTTGCAGATATGTGCTTGTCTCATCATCTAAGTTTGTAAAAGTATCACATTTTGCTAAAATCTCATCAGAAGGATAGGATATATGGCTGTTTTTCACTTCATCCTCTAGGATTTCCCTAACAGATGACATAGGTGTCGAATAGCCAATATATTCAATATTTGCCTTAGCAATATCATCTTCAAGCATAAAGTTGATAAACTTTTCTGCTACAGCTTTATTTTTTGAAGTTTTAAGCACTACCATTGAGTCAACAAATGTGTTTGAACCTTCTTTAGGAACAACAAAGTCAAGATCAGGATTATCGCTAATCATTGTAATGGCATCACCTGCATAATAAGGAGCCAAAGCAGCCTCGCCACTTGTCATCTTAGGAAATATCTCGTCCATTACATAGGCTTGAATAACAGATTTTTGCTCTTTCAAAAGTGCAGTAGCCTCATCAAGTTGTGCACGGTCCGTAGTGTTTTGTGAATAGCCAAGCTTTTTAAGTGCGATACCAAAGCTGTCACGTGGATTATTAAACATTAGAATTTGGTCTGTATATTTTTGATCCCAAAGAATATTCCAGCTATCAACAACTTCATCAACTTTAGTCTTGTTGTAAATAATTCCAACAGTACCCCAAGTATAAGGAACAGAGTATTCGTTAGTAGGGTCAAACTCTAGGTTTTTAAATGTATCATCGATTTTTGAAAAGTTTGGAATGTTTGCATAATCAAGTTTTACAAGCATATCCTCTTTAATCATTTTGCCAATCATATAGTCAGAGGGAATTAAAATGTCATAATCAGCTGAACCGCTTGCTATTTTAGCATACATTTCCTCATTGGTCGCATAGGTAGTATACTCAACGTTGATATCAGGATTTCTTGACTCGAATTCTGTGATAACATCAAGCGATTCATCATCACCGTTAGAAATATATTCGCCCCAGTTGTAAACTCTAAGGACAGTTTTTTCATTAGCGGCTGTTACACTACTAAATGGTGTAGCTACGAACGTCATAACAAAAACTACAATAAATATAGCAAATTTTTTCAATTATTTCATCTCCTTTAATTTCGCATGACGTGAGTTTTTCACGTTCATAAGCAGCAACAATACCAAAACTACCAAGAACATAATGGTTGAAAGAGCATTAATCTGTGGGTTAACTTTCATTCTTGTCATTGAGTAGATTGTAACTGGCAAAGTTTGAAACGAACTTCCACTTGTGAAGTATGTGATAACAAAATCGTCAAGCGAAAAGGTGAACGCCATTAAAAATCCAGATGTAATACCTGGCATGATTTCAGGAATAACAACCTTCATAAAGGCTTGAAATGGGCTACAGCCTAAGTCAATTGCCGCCTCATAAAGGTGGATATCCATTTGTCTTAACTTTGGCAATACATTGAGTATAATATAGGGAAAACAGAATGTAATGTGCGCAATCAAAACAGTAACAAATCCTAGTTGGATACCAAAGATATGACTTAAAAAAACAAAAAGCAACATCAGTGAAATACCGGTGATAATCTCGGGATTGATAACTGGCTGATAGGTAACATTCATTACCGCAGTTTTCATGCCTTTTTTCATATTGTTAATACCTACAGCGGCAATTGTGCCTATAATAGTAGCAATAGTAGATGCCAAAACAGCTATTAGCAATGTATTAAGCAGTGAATTTATGATAAGCTCGTTATGAAATAATTCTTTGTACCATTTGAAGGTGAAGCCTGTAAATGTCGCACGGTTTTTGGACTCATTAAAAGAAAACACAATAAGAACAACAATTGGCGCATAAAGGAAAAGAAAGCATAATCCAAGGTAAATGTTTTTAGAAAGCTTCTTCATATAAGCATGCCCTCCATTTCATCATCGTCGAGGGAATTTATAACACCCATAATGACAAGCATAACTATCATTAATACAAGCGAAATAGCAGAACCTAAATATGGGTTATAGGTTCCACCCAAAAATTGAGATTCAATCAAATCTCCGATTAGCATATTTGAGCCGCCACCCAGCATTTTTGAAATGATAAAAGTTGAGATGGACGGAACGAATACCATTGTGATGCCCGAGATAATACCTGGCATACTAAGTGGCAACAGAATTTTAAATAGGGTATGAACCCAGTTAGCGCCAAGATCCTGTGCTGCCTCGAAGATAGATTTATCAATCTTTACCATTATTGAGTAAAGTGGTAGCACCATAAAAGGAAGGTAGTTGTAAACCATTCCAAGTACAACCGCACCCTGCGTGTTAATCATATGAAAAGGCCCTATTCCAATAAAGGAAAATAGTTTATTGATAATACCTTCATTTTCAAGCAACGTCATCCATCCATAGGTACGGAGCAGAAAGTTCATCCACATTGGTAACATAAGCAACATAATAAGATTTCTTTGGTTTATTTCCTTTGCCTTTGAGATGATAAATGCAAGGGGATAACCTAGCAAAAAGCAAATCAATGTTGCGGTTAATGCTAGATTGATGGTTTTCACAAAAATCTTAGAGTATTTACCTATTTTACTAATATTGTCAAAGGTAAAGCCACCATCTTTTGTGGTAAAAGCAAAAATTACAATCAATATTAGAGGTACAACTACAAAGACAATACTCCATATAACATAGGGCAGGGCAGGGTATCTCTTACTATTTAGCACTATCCCACCTCCTCATCAGAGGCAACGGTAGTAACAATTATTTTATCAAAATCAAATTTTATACCGATATTAGTTGCAACCTGTTCGTCATTTTGGGAATGAAGCATAATCTCCGTATCTTGGGTGTAAACGATAAGTTCGTTATATGCACCTTTATAGATAAGTGACTCAAGGTAAACAATAATGTCACCCCTATCCTCAGAAACAACGCTAATGTCATCAGGATTTATCGTCAATGAAACCTTTTGGTCAACCTCTAAGCCAAGAGCCTCTCTTGTGAAGCTAACCCCAAGAAATTCAATTGTGTCAGTGGCGATGACAACACCATCAATATGGTTACTTTCACCTTTGAACAGTTTATTCATAATGTGAATGTCATTTGGACCAAAATCAAGACCGACTATGTCATCAACCTTTTTACCTTTTGTTGAATGAATCATCCAGTTAAGTCCGCTACATTCTACATTCATTTCATAGTGAACACCCTTGAAAACACAAGAGGTTACAACACCATTTAGCTTGCTTTTATCTGGTTCAACGACATTTATATCCTCAGGACGAATAACAATATCAATTGGTTGGTTAATCTTAAATCCCTTATCAACACAAACAAAGTCAATTCCACTAAAGTTTACAAGTAAATCATTTTTCATGACGCCGTCAAAAATATTACTTTCGCCGATAAAGTCAGCAACGAAAGCATTTTTAGGTTCGTTGTAAATGTCTTCTGGAGTACCAATTTGTTGGATTTCTCCACCCTTCATAACGACAATAGTGTCAGACATGGATAGGGCTTCCTCTTGGTCATGCGTTACATAGACAAAGGTAATTTCAAGCTGTTGTTGAATGCGTTTCAGCTCAATTTGCATATCTTTTCTAAGTTTAAGATCAAGCGCGCCAAGTGGCTCGTCCAACAGCAAAACCTTTGGATGGTTAACAAGAGCTCTTGCAATTGCAACACGTTGTTGTTGTCCACCTGAAAGCTTGGTTACTTTGCGTTTGTCAAATCCTTTAAGATCAACAATTTCAAGCATTTTCTTAACTCTAGAGTTAATTTCAGATTGTGGGACTTTTGCAATTCTTAATCCAAAAGCAACATTTTCAAAAACGTTTAAGTGAGGGAAAAGTGCATACCGTTGAAAAACAGTATTTACCTTACGTTTGTGAGGTGGTAGGTCGTTAATTTTGGTACCTTCAAAATAAACATCACCTTGATTTGGAGAAACAAACCCGCCGATAATTCTAAGCGTAGTTGTCTTTCCGCAACCTGACGGACCGAGTAGGGTAACAAACTCTTTATCTTTAATATAAAGACTTACGTTATCAAGCACACGATCATCATCATAGTCCAAGGTGATGTTTTTTAATTCAAGCAATTTATTATTTTCGCTCATTAATGTATCCCCCTTTGCGGATTAGCAGGGAATAACCCCTACTACAATACCTTTTGACATCACCGCCCGCAAAAGGCTTTTTCAGCCAGAATAAATCTGACTACAGTGACGCATACGATATTATAACACTAGTTAGCACTGAATGATAATTTTCAGATGCCCCGCTTTGCGGCAGAATTGCGATTGCAATAACTAGATTTCAACTAGATTTTTTATAAAAAAGCTAGTTTTAAAGACACAAAATAACATTACTAATATAAAGGTTTTTTCATAAAATGTCAAGCATTTTTTAAAAAATAAACTTGAATTTTTCTCAATTTTCCCAAAGAAAACCAATGAATTTATGAATTAAATTAATTAAGTGTCAAATATGCTTTAAAATACTTGCAAATACTCTTAAATACTTGATAATCCTAAAACAAAACTGCAAAAATAAAAACGGAGCGAAATCATTCGCTCCGTTTGATACAAATTGAAATTTGGATGTGGTGAGGACGAAGCAGTAAAAATTGTTGTTATATTTATAATGTGGATTCATCTTTAATCATTGAGAATATCAAATCATCATATACAACATTATTATAACCTTTCACACACATTCTAATGCACCCTTCGTATTTAAAACCTAATTTTTCTACTAATAATCTAGAAGCATTATTTTCTTTAAATACTCTTACCGATAACACATCAATTTTTCTATCTTCAAAAACATGCCTAATAACTTCGTTTAATGCCTCGAACATATACCCCTTTGACGCATAGTTTTCGTTAAGATAATATGAAATACACAAGGAGTTAACACCGTACCGCAATGAATCCTCGTCTAAATCAATTTTTCCTATTACTTTGCCGGTTTCTTTTAGTTCTAAACAAAATGAATTACTTGAGTCGACGTCTTTGCATACCTGAGCACTCATTTGTTCATATGTTAAAACCTTCATAGCATTATATTTTAATACAAATTCGCTATTACGCATTTCAAAGATATCATCAACGTCACTAATCTTTGCATTTCTAATAATTAACCTGTTGGTCTCCATATTTTATTCCTCTTTTTGCAATTGGCTTATCTTATAGCTTAATGTCATCAAGCTGTCACTCATATGGACATTCTCAACAATGATACCAGGGTGTCTGTCAAGCAAATCATAGTGACTAAAGTTCCAAAAACCCTTTATTCCAAGAGGAATAAGTCTATCACTAATAGACTTTGTAGCAGTTTTTGGAATACATAAAATCGCTACAAGAGGGGAATGAGTTTGACAGAAACTCTCTATGTTATTGGTATGCATTACTTCAATTTCCTTGATTTTTTGACCAACAAGTTCTTCGTTCTGATCAAAAATGCCTACAAGTTGAAATCCACGATTATCAAAATCCATGTGATTGGTGACTGCACGCCCTAGGTTACCAGCTCCAATTAAAATTGCATCAGTTTTATGGTCAAGGCCTAAAATTTTGCCAATTTCTTCATGAAGTTCTTCAATGTTGTATCCATACCCTTGCTGTCCAAATCCTCCAAAACAGTTTAAGTCTTGCCTAATTTGTGATGCAGTCAAACTCATCTTGTCAGATAACTCACGAGAAGAAATGCGGATGCAACCGCTGCTTATAAGCTCACCTAAAAATCTGTAGTATCGAGGTAAACGCCTGATAACTGCGGACGAAATAGCCTTAGAGTTGGCCATTTAGATACACTCCTTTTCCATATTATACTAATTTAAGTTATATACTAAAACTGAAATTATAACAATTTTTCTAGTCTTGATTTGATTTCAACAAGGAAAGTTTCAGTGTCAACAACTTTTTTGTTTTCTACAGTAGAAAGAGAAGCAAGGTCACCAGTCATAATACCTTCTTCAATTGTAGTAATGGATGCTTTTTCAAGTTTTTCTGCGAAATCCACTAATACAGGATTGTTATCAAGTTCGCCACGTTTTTTTAATGCGCCTGTCCATGCAAATAGGGTAGCCATTGAGTTTGTAGAAGTCTTTTCACCCTTTAGGTGCTTGTAGTAGTGGCGCTGAACAGTACCATGTGCTGCCTCATATTCATACACTCCATCAGGTGAAACAAGAACAGAAGTCATCATTGCAAGGCTACCAAAAGCAGTAGCAACCATGTCTGACATGACGTCACCGTCATAGTTTTTGCAAGCCCAGATAAATCCTCCGTCTGAACGAACAACGCGTGCAACCGCATCATCAATCAGCGTATAGAAATACTCTATTCCACAAGCTTCAAATTTTGATTTATAGTCTTGCTCATAAATTTCAGCAAATATATCTTTGAAACGATGATCATAAATCTTTGAAATAGTGTCTTTGGTAGAAAACCATAAATCTTGTTTTTGGTCAAGGGCGTAATCAAAACAAGCTATCGCAAAGCTTTTGATACTATCATCAATGTTATGAACCCCTTGAACAATTCCAGCTGTCTTAAAGTTATGAATAAGCTCTCTTTTTTCGTTGCCGTCTTTGTCAGTAACGACAAGTTCTGCTTTGCAACCACTATCAACTGTCATTTCAACATTCCGATAAACATCGCCATAAGCGTGTCTTGCAATGGTGATTGGTTTTTTCCAAGTGGAAACAAAGGGAGTGATGCCATTAACAATGATTGGAGTTCTGAACACAGTACCGTCCAAAATGGCACGAATTGTACCGTTTGGGGATTTCCACATTTCTTTTAATGTGTATTCAGTCATTCTCTCTGCGTTAGGGGTAATGGTAGCACATTTTACAGCAACACCATATTTTTGTGTGGCATATGCAGAATCAAAGGTAACCTTATCATTCGTTTCATCACGATGTTCAAGACCTAAATCGTAGTATTCTGTATTTAAATCAATATATGGGGTAAGCAGAATGTCTTTTATCATTTTCCAGATGATACGAGTCATTTCGTCGCCATCCATCTCAACTAATGGGGTAGTCATTTTTATCTTTTGCATTTAATTTCTCCTTTTTAAGGTTTATAACAGGTTTTCATTGGATATTAAAGGGGTGGATTATGCTCATTTGATGGAGTTAGCCTTCTTGATAGTTTTTGTCTGAGTAATCAACTAAAATCTTTTGGCAACTTTTGCAAATCCATGCTGCAAACAAAAAAGAATTAAAAGCTTTATTTTCAAGCAGCACTTCACCTTTACGTGGTAAAATAGACACTTTATGTTTACTTTTTACCCACGCAACACGTTGATTGCCTTGCATAAACCCTTGTTCCATTTCTTTGCCGCAAACTGGACACCTCATTCTTATCAACCTCTCCACAAAATATAAATAATCTCCTACTTTCCAGATTGCTCTTTCGTATAATTAAGCAGTCCACCAGCAAGAATAATATCTTTTGAGCGACCAGAAAGCTCACACAATACAGGTATTTCTATCCCTTTGGTTACATTTTTTAGTATGATATCTGTAGAATTTTCAATGGCACTTCTGATGTCGTTTAGTTCTAAACTATCACCTTGCTCAATTTTATCATAGTCAGCTTCATTTTTGAATTCGAGAGGAAGAATACCAGCGTTAATCAAGTTTGATCGATGAATTCTTGCAAAGCTCTTAACAATAACTGCTTTAATTCCAAGATACAGAGGAACTAACGCTGCGTGCTCTCTTGATGAACCTTGTCCGTAGTTTGTACCACCAACAATGATGCCTTTTCCTGCGGCTTTCGCACGCTCTGGGAAGTCCTTATCGCATACAGCAAAGCAGTATTGTGAAAGGAAAGGAATATTTGAACGGTAAGGTAGTATCTTTGAACCAGCAGGCATAATATGGTCAGTTGTAATATTGTCACCGACTTTTAGCAAAACATCACAAGAGATTGTTTGATCAAGTGGTGTAGTTATTGGGAAAGGCTTAATATTTGGGCCTCTTAGAATTTCAATTGATTTTGCCTCTTCAAAAGATGCAGGAGGTACAACCATGTTGTCATTTATTAAAAAATTCTCTGGTAAATCAAATTCAGGCATATCACTTAGGAATACGCTAGGGTCGGTTAACTCACCTGTTAAAGCAGAAACTGCAGCAATCTCTGGGCTTACAAGGTAAACTTGAGCGTCGGCAGTGCCAGAACGTCCCTCAAAGTTTCTGTTAAATGTACGAAGTGAAATACCACCAGATTTAGGGGATTGTCCCATTCCAATGCAAGGGCCACAAGCTGATTCCAAAATTCTAACACCGGCAGCGATTAAATCAGCCAATGAACCATTTTCCGCCATCATGTTAAACACCTGCTTTGAGCCGGGTGCAATTGAAACGTCAACGTCTGGGTGACAGGTTTTACCCTTTAGAATATAGGCAACTTTTAACATATCGAGCAGTGAGGAGTTTGTGCAAGAGCCGATACACACCTGGTCAATTTTAAGCTTTCCGATTTCGCTGATAGTTTTGATATTATCTGGGCTGTGAGGACAAGCTGCCATTGGTCTAAGCTCTGATAGGTTAATTTCGTAGGTATCATCATAAACAGCATCAGCATCGGCAGATAATTCAATCCAATCCTCTTCACGTGATTGTGCCTTTAAGAATGCCTTAGTCACTTCGTCAGATGGGAAGATGGAGGTTGTTGCGCCAAGCTCTGCACCCATGTTTGTGATAGTTGCACGTTCAGGAACAGAAAGGGTAGCAACACCTTCTCCACCATATTCTATAACCTTAGATACGCCACCTTTTACTGTAAGCAAGCGTAGAACTGCAAGGACAATGTCTTTTGCTGCAACCCAAGGAGAAAGTTTTCCAACTAAATTAATTCGCACCATTTTAGGCATTGTGATATAGTAAGCACCGCCACCCATAGCAACGGCAACGTCAAGTCCGCCAGCACCACAAGCAAATGAGCCAATACCACCTGCAGTAGGGGTGTGGCTGTCAGAACCTATTAGTGTTTTTCCTGGTTTTGCGAAACGCTCAAGATGAACTTGGTGACAAATTCCGTTACCCGGGCGTGAAAAATAAATACCGTGTTTTTTTGCAATAGAGCTAATAAAACGGTGGTCATCCGCATTTTCAAATCCTGATTGTAGGGTGTTGTGGTCAATATATGCAACCGACTTTTCTGTTTTTACAGTGTCAATTCCCATAACTTCAAATTCGAGGTATGCCATGGTACCAGTCGCATCTTGAGTAAGGGTTTGGTCAATTTTTATACCAATTTCGATGTCTTTTATCATTTCACCATCGATGATGTGATTTTTTATTATTTTTTCTGCAATTGTAAATCCCATAGTAATCTCCTTATTAAATTATTATTATCCTTTCATTTTATTACATCGTTAAATGATTGTCAACAGTTTAGTGCATTAAAGTAAGACGAACACCACCCATTAACAAGGTGGTGTTCAGTGCATTACATTGGAATAATTTTAATCTTATACTCATGTTGTTCGTTGATATCAAGGTGTTTTACACCATATTTGCGCTCGAAATCATCACCTTCATCAGAGCGAACAGCCATACCGTTCCAAGGCTCAAGGCAAATAAAAGGCGCAGAGCTTTTAGTTGGAGTCCAAAAAGCAATCGAGTTAAACCCTACGAAATCAAATTGCACTCCACGACCAGTTTTGATGCTTTTTAGTTTCACACTATCAGAATTAATCGTGTCAAAAATAATAGCATCACTATCAAAGTTGCTGTATTTCAGTTGTATCGTATTGCCTCCCTTGGTGTAGTCAACACGATTATTAACATCAATTTGTAGATTTTCACCATCATAAACAGGGCAAGTACTATCCTCATTTTTATTAAATTCTAAACAGAAGTCTTCAAAGCAACCCTCGCCAATTGGTACATTAAAAGCAGGGTGGGCACCAATACAATAGTCGATTGGTTGTTCGTCTAAATTAAGCACTGTATAGCCAATTTCAATTTCGCTCCCAATGAGTGTATATGCCATGGTTAGGCTAAATTTATATGGATATAGTTTCAATGTATCCTCATCATAAGAGCAGTTTAGGATAACTTTTTCTTTTGACTGATGCATCACTTTAAATTCTTTATCTTTGCAAAAACCATGTTTAGGAATTGCGTAATTCTCACCCTTGATTTTAACAACTCCATTTCTTAAATTTCCTATGGTAGGAAATAGAACAGGGGAGCATTTAAGCCAGTATTTTGCATCCTTTTGCCACATGTATTCCTCACCTAAAGTGTCTTTAAGGGATATAAGTTCAGCACCAAATGTTTCAATTTTTGCTGTACTCGAGTCTGATTGCAGTTCAATTATCATTTTAAATCTCCTTTTAGTTTGTATAGTAAAGTGGGTTGCAAAAACTATATCTTACAAACCATAGTTAAACAGTAAGTCTATGTTTTATTGCGGCAAATTTCTTCTCACCAATTCCTTTAACCTGCATAAGCTCTTCAATAGAATTAAACCCGCCGATTTCTTTTCTAAACTTTATGATATTGCCCGATATGGCATCTCCAATGCCGTCGAGTGACATCAGCTGCTCTTTACTTGCGGTGTTAATGTTAACAATGGAGGTTGTATCGGGTGGAGGTTTCGCCTCTTCTGAGGACACTTCTTTTTCAACTTCAGAACTTTCTCTTTCCACCTCGGAAGATACAAGTTCTGATGAAACTTCCGTCGAGGAGGATTGCAGGGTGGAAGAAACATAATGCTTAATAACTGTCTTGCTGGAAGTTTTGCTTGAGGTCTTACTTGAGGTTTTGTTCGTATTCTCGCTTGTATTGTTTTGATTTCCATTGGAAACCTGATTGTTTTCAACTGCTATTGCATTTTCTGATGAGCTTGCCTGCTCGCTGGAGGGTTCTTCCCAATAGACATATTCACTCGGTGGGGATATTGCAGGGCTGTCAGTCACAATGTACACTAAAACAAGCAAAAAGCAGATGGTTGCAGCAATATAAAAAACAAATCCATATTTTGAGTCTTTCAAGTGAAATACCTCATTCCTGCATCTTAATATAGCTTCCTTGTGGCTCTTGAACAACAAAAAGCTTTGAGGGAATTTTATCTTGTAATTCGCTGACATGGGAAATGATACCGATGTATCTGCCAGTCGATTTAAGTTCGTTAAGACATTCAATTGCCGCATCTAGCGAAGCAGAATCTAGCGAGCCAAACCCTTCATCAATAAACATGGTATTGAGCTCAATTCCACCGGAGTTTTGGCTGATAATATCAGCGAGTCCAAGTGCTAAGCAAAGTGATATTTTAAAGCCTTCACCACCGGATAAGGTATTAACATGCCTTGAAGCACCTGTATAAGCGTCAAACACCTCGAGTGCAAGACCAGACGATTTATTGCCTTTTTCCTTGTCTGTACGCCTATTAAGAGTATATCGTGAATTGGTCATTTGTTCAAGCCTAATGTTGGCATTTTTAATGACATCGTTAAAATAGCTGGCAAGCACATAACGCTCAAAATTGATTTTATCACTGAACTTTCCGTTTGCAATATCATAAAACCGTTGGTATTCATTTAGCGTGATACTCAAATTTTCCCATTCTAAATAAGACTCATCAAGTTTTTTTGCTATCTCTAAGTTGGTACTTAAAATTATAGACAGCTTGGTTACCTCGTCTGACACAAAAGCAATTTTCCCTAAAACTTCGTCATACTTAATTTGTAAAACTTCTAGGTCTATAGTTGATAAATCTTTCAACTGTATTGTTAAGCTATCAACAATTGCAGTGTATTTTGTCACTTGGTTTATATATTCTGATAGTGATTTTTCATACTCCGCAAGCTTAAATGTATCCGCTTTTTTTAGGTTATATTCTTCAACAGTTAATCCTTTTAAGGCAATTATCTTGTCAAATTCAGCTTGCTTTTTGATCTTATTTTTTGCAATTAGCAAAAGCTGTGAAGTTTGCTGATTTACTGCCTCAGAATATCGCTCGACTTCACTCGATAATCTATCCTTCAAGTTAGTTGCATTTTCAAGTGTTTTATTTATCTCATTAATCAAATCAATCAGTGTTTGAATTTCTAGTTTTATATCTTGTGGGTTGTCTGATAAAGCCGAGTTTTCGCTTTGAATTTCACTAATATTTTTTTGAACAAGTACTAATTTTTCTTTTGCAACAGCAATAGCTGTGTTTTGCGAGTTTAGCCTATTGTTAATCTCGTCAAGAGTTAAATTAATAGCAGGTATGTTGAGTGCGTTTAAATCCTGCTTTAACTCTAAAATAGTGTTCTGTAGCTTTCGTGTTTTCGCTTCAATGTCCGGTAAAAATTCAGACAGCTTTGTGTGTGATTTCATATCAAATTCAGCATTAATTAATAGTTGATTGCAGATTGTTTGCTGTTCTTTTAGTCTGCGTGAGGATTCATCGTAAATTTGTTTTTCACTTTCAAGCTCATCTTGCGAAACAGTTTCTTGATGTTCCTTTGCAGGGTTAGGGTGTTCTTTTGAACCGCAAACAGGACAAGGGGTATCCTCTTTTAAACTGCCAGATAGAAAAAATGCTTGGCTTTCGATAAAACAGTTCATCTTCTGCTTATAGCCTTTTGTTGCCAATAAAAATCGTTCAGTTAATTCCTTGCACTTTAGAATTTCAGAAGTAATTTTGCAAAAACTATCATACTGCTTTTGTGCATTGTCAATTTCTCCAGAAATCAAGACATATTTTTGTGCTTTGGCGAGCTTTTCTAGCAGTTCTCCAATGCGTTTTACATCATCTTGTTGTTGGGCAAATTCCTGACTTAATGCATATAGTTTATCAATCTTTGTAAGCTTTTGTTTTAGTTCCTCAATCTTTGTTATCATTGATGGCAGTTTTGATTGCTGGGACTTTGCATCAATCAGCTTAACTTTTGCAGAATCTAGCTCTAGGCTATATTCCTCATAGGCTTTTTTATAGGTTGCAACATTTTCCTTTATGGCTGTTTCCTGTGTGGATATCTCGGTAATTGATTTTTCAATGGTTTCAATTTCTTTGATTTGCTTTAGAAGTTCAATTGAATGAGAAAGGGCGTCAAACTCGTGTTTCTTTGCATTTAATAGGAGCATTTCTTTCTTGCTGTTTTCTAACAACAAAAACTTTGAGTTAACTTCCTTTGCATATGGAATGTTTATACTATCTTTACACTGATTGAGCTCAACTAAACTTTCTTTTTGTGTAGAAAGCAGTTTGCTGTGTTCTTTATTTAACTCACGGAGTAATCTTAAGATATAGCTGATATCTTTATTTTCACTGCGTACCGCTTCATCAAGTTCATCATCATTAGAAACCTGTATGCTTTCAATATAAGCGTTGCAACGTGTGATGTGTTGCTCTAATTTTGACTTTAGTGAGATGGTGTTCATGCGAAGTTGCTCTGTGAAATCATCAAGCACTTTAGTTGAAAAAATCTTTCTAAGGGTCTTTTGCTTTTCATTGGAATCATCAGATAAAAACTTCCTAAATTCCCCTTGAGGTAGCATTACAATCTTTTTAAATTGGTCTGCATTGATACCTAGAATTTCCTCCACTCTAACGTCAACATTCGCAGTTCCGTTAATAATGCTACCATCTTCCAACGTTAGGGTAGCAGTAGAATTTTCTTTTACATAGTTGCCATTTCGCTTTAGTTTAAATTGTATCGGCTCACGTCTTACGATGTAACGCTTACCGTGAACAATAAATTCGAACTCAACATAACAGATACTTTCTCTAGAGGCAAAATCACTCTTAAAGCTATCTGCATCACGAATGTCACCACTGGCAATCCCATATAGACAAAATGAAATAGCGTCAAAAATGCTAGTTTTTCCGCTTCCTGTTTTTCCAGAGATAAGGAATATTCCCTCGCTATCAAATGCAGCAAAGTCAATTCCTTGTTTTTTTGCAAAGGGACCAAACGCTTCAAGTTCAAGTCTAATCGGTATCATCGTTTTCTCCTTTTACTGCCTTAATGGTGGATTGAATATATTTTTTAGACTTTTCGTCTAATTCTTGATTTGTTACGTCGAGATAAAAACTCTTGAACAAATCAAGTTCTGATAGCTTCGCAACATGTGATTTTTCCTTAATAAAGCCGTCAATTACAGCAGAATTAAGGTTGATATATTTTAGTCCAATAATGTTAGGGAATACAGCTTTAAGCCTTGAAATGGCATTGAGCACAATTGTATCATCGGTTATGTTCATGAAAACATAGTCATTTCTATTTTCAAAATTATCTCGGTCATTTAGGTAATCAAAACTACCCTCTATTATTCTTACATCACGCAGAGGCTCGATAGATACTTGAGAAGTATGAATACTACCCTTGTCCACAATATCAATAACAGTAAATGACTTGTTTTGACTAGCTTCATCAATTGAATATTTTAGTGGCGAGCCTGCAAAAATCATTTTTTCACTTCCTGCGGTTCGGTGAGAATGAAGATGTCCAAGCGCAACATAATCAAACTTATTGAATATAGATGCATCAATCATTTCACTTCCGCCAACACTCACGTCAGAGTTTATACCACCACCATATAAACCATGCCCTACTAAAATGTTTATTTGGGTAGTATCAAGGTTTTTTAACATATCTTGCGTATATAGTTTCATTGCTTGATCGTGTGTTTTAATTGTTTCTTGTGGATAAAGTTGTTTTATATTGTGTGGCTCAATGTACGGGATAAGATAAAAATTTACCCCTTGAAACGTGATTTTTTGAATATCGTGTGTGATGTTACCTATAATGTGGAGCCCACTTTTTTTAAACAGCTCGCTACCAAACGAAAGTCGTTCTTTTGAGTCGTGGTTGCCAGCAACGATGAATGTTTCAATTTTATTTTTTTGGACAATTTCAAAAAGAATACCACCGAGCAGGTTGATTGCCTCAGAGGACGGAATAGAGCGGTCGTACAAATCCCCAGCAATAATTAGAGCATCGGGTTTTATTTCCTCTAATTTTTTTATAAACCGTTCAAAGTAATGTTTTTGATCCTCAAGTAGGGAATAATCATTTAAGTTTTTACCTATATGCCAATCAGCAGTGTGAACAATTTTCATCTTATTTCCTCCTTGAAATTTAATATATTCATTTTATCAATTATGGGTAAGTTTTGCAATGTTTTAATTGATGATGATTGTTACTTATTAAAACTGTACTGTAGTAGATGGTTTAAATTTGCCATCTGTGGTGAGAGCCATTAACGAAATTTCAGGGCATTTTAAAATTAATAAAACAGGAACTGTTTTATTAATTTTAATCACACAAAAAACGAGAGCGACTAAAAAGTCGCCCTCGTTTTCGCATTATTTTGGGGAGATTAACAGCAAGGGTTATTACATCCGTTGTTGCATCCGTTGTTGCATCCGCATCCGCCACCGAAACCACTGCCGCCACAGAAAACAAGAAGAAGTATGATGATAAGTATCCAGCTGCATCCGCCACCAAATAAGCCGCCACCGCCACAATTGTTGTTACACATAAAATAAATTCCTCCTTTTAGTTATTACAACACATACTATGTAAAACCTATATAGTGTGTTACAACAACTATTAAAATTCTAAAAAAATTTCTCAAAATATTTTTATATCTAAAAATAAAGTGTAAGATAGCAATAAAGGAACCTATAGAAACGATATATGAATGAAAACATAACATAAATAAATGGTATATAAAAATTGTAAAAATTGACCATACTAAGTCACAACTGATTTTGCATATACTCAAATTAGAAGTCTTCAACCCCAATTTGAATTGTCAGTAGGAATGGAGAGATGAAAATGTTTATTTTCAATGGGTTTACTGAAAAGGCAAACAGTGCAATAAATGGAGCTATTCACATTGCATCAGATTTAGGTCACACCGGTATAGGTAGTGAGCATATCCTTTATGGACTTTTATCTGAGGATTCTAGTGTTTCACAAACATTGCTTGAAAAAAACAACATAACAGATGAGGATATTGAGCAGAAATTAAAAGATGTTTTTGGCACAGGAATACCAAGTGAGCTTACCCCAAACGATTTAACTCCAAGGAGTAAAAGAATTTTAGAGAACTCTATTTATGAGGCAAGAAACCTAGGTCACAAATATGTAGGCACAGAGCATATTCTGCTATCAGTTTTAAAAGAGACTGATTGCTATGCAGTCATGTTTTTACAAGAGCTTGGTATAAATTGCAAAGACCTTTATCAAAGCTGTGTTAGTGAAATAACAAACTTTGCGCCTAATGATATGGGTCCTGTTCAGCCGGAGCAATACTCAAAATTGGGTAAAAAGGTAAATACCAAAGGAACCATTACCGAATATGGTAAAGACCTTACAGAGCAAGCAAAAAACAATACACTAGATCCAGTCATTGGTCGTGATGAGGAAATAGAAAGAGTAATCCAGATTTTATCTAGGCGTACAAAAAACAACCCTTGCTTAGTGGGTGAACCTGGTGTTGGAAAAACAGCTATAGTTGAGGGGTTAGCGCAAAAAATTGTAATCGGTGAGGTTCCAGAAACCATCAAAGACAAAAGAATTATCTCACTTGATTTAACTGCAATGCTTGCAGGGGCAAAGTATCGTGGTGACTTTGAGGAGCGCATTAAAAAAGTTTTGGAGCAGGTTACCACTNNATAGATGAAATACACAATATTATAGGAGCAGGTGCGGCAGAGGGTGCAATTGATGCTGCAAATATCTTGAAACCCCAGCTTGCAAGAGGGGAAATTCAGCTCATAGGCGCAACAACAATCAATGAGTATCGTAAATATATCGAAAAAGATGCCGCGCTTGAGCGTCGTTTCCAGCCTGTTACTGTAAATGAGCCATCAACAGAGGATGCCGTTAAGATATTATATGGTCTACGTGATAAATATGAGGCTCATCATAAGATAAAAATTACAAATGAAGCAATCGTTGCGTCAGTTACAATGTCAGCGAGATACATTCCAGATAGATACCTTCCTGATAAGGCAATTGACCTAGTAGATGAGGCAGCCTCAAGGGTACGTTTAAAAGCGTTTACAACACCAACAAGTATTAAAGAGCTTGAAAATATGCTTAAAGATGTTACTGCCGAAAAAGCAGCAGCAATCAATTCACAGGATTTTGAGGCTGCTGCAAAATATCGTGACAAGGAAAAGAAGCTTATTTTTGAAGTTGAAAAGGCAAAACAAAACTGGCATGAAAAAAGGGGTAGAGTTTCTGGAGAAGTAACTTCAAATGATATTGCAGATATAGTTGCTAGTTGGACTGGTGTACCAGTAAAACAGCTTACGGAACAAGAGAGTGAGCGGTTGTTAAACATTGAAAGCATTCTACATGAACGAATTGTAGGACAAAATCAAGCTGTAGAGGCAATTGCAAATGCAATAAGGCGTGGACGTGTGGGACTAAAAGATCCAAAACGACCTATGGGTTCATTTTTATTTTTAGGTCCTACCGGAGTTGGAAAAACTGAGGTATGCAAGGCTTTGGCGGAGGTTTTATTTGGAAATGAAACTTCAATAATCAGACTTGATATGTCAGAATATATGGAAAAGCATAGTGTGTCAAAACTTATTGGATCACCGCCGGGATATGTAGGGTATGATGAAGGGGGGCAGCTTAGTGAAAAAGTAAGNNATGTTGGATATGATGAGGGTGGGCAACTTACAGAAAAAATTCGTAGAAAACCATACTCAGTATTGCTATTTGACGAGGTCGAAAAAGCTCATCCAGATGTATTTAACATTCTGCTTCAAATTTTGGAAGAGGGCGTTTTAACAGATGCACAGGGTAGAAGTGTAAATTTCAGAAACACTGTTATCATTATGACCTCTAACATAGGTGCAAAGCTTTTAACTGAAAGAAAAAACCTTGGATTTTCGAGCGAAAGTACTGCTTTACTAGATGAGGAAAAAGATAAACAAATTGTGTTGAAGGAACTTAAAAATTATTTTAAACCAGAGTTATTAAACCGTCTTGATGAGATTATCGTATTTCATAAGCTTAGTCAGGATAATATTAAGCGAATCGCTAAAAATATGCTTAACGTATTCAAAAATCGAGTAAAAACATTGAATATTGATATTGAATTTACCGATAATGCTATTTGCAAAATTGCAGAAGTAGGTTATGACCCAGTATATGGCGCAAGACCACTAAGGCGTGCAATCACATCATATATAGAGGATAAATTATCTCAAAAGCTACTAGAGGGTAATATTAAGAAGACCGATAAAGTTGTAATTGATGTTTTGGATTCAGAATTTTTGTTCAAAAATGCATAAGAAATATACAACGCAGATTATATTCTGCGTTGTTATTTTATACTAAAAATCTATTCACAAACACTATACGTTGTGGTATACTATTAGAATATATAACTATGTATAGGAGGTGCATTTTTGACAGATTGCAGAGATTGTAAAAATGTAAGTGATTCACTTGAATTTCAATATAAATATGTTGATAAAGTTAAAGCTATTTTACAAAAAAGATATAATGACAAAACAATGCTTGCCCATGTACATTCATATGGTTGCCAGCAAAACGTCAGTGATGGCGAAAAAATAAAAGGTCTACTTGCAATAATGGGCTACACATTTTGTGATACCCCTGATGAAGCAGATATAGTTATATATAACACCTGTGCTGTAAGAGAAAATGCCGAAGACAGAGTCTTTGGAAACATTGGTGAATTAAAGCACAATAAAGAGCGTAATCCCGAAATGATAATTGGACTATGTGGTTGTATGATGCAACAAGAGCACATATCCCAAAAAATTAAGAAAAGCTACCCACAAGTTGATATCGTTTTTGGAACGCACGTTTTAACAAAGCTGCCACAGATGATATACAATACCCTAACAAGCCACAAACGTCAGTTTGATATCTCGGACAAGGATACTCAGATAATTGAAAATATCCCTGTTGTTAGGGATAAAGCATCTGCCAAGGCAAACTTACCAATTATGTATGGCTGTAATAATTTTTGTACTTATTGCATCGTGCCTTATGTAAGGGGCAGGGAAAGAAGTCGTAAGAGTGAGGATATCATTACTGAGTTTAAGTCACTTGTGGATGAAGGCTTTAAGGAAATTACCCTACTTGGACAAAACGTAAATTCTTATGGAAAAGGGTTAGAGGAGGATATTAACTTTTCTAAACTACTAAGAACACTTAACGAAATTGAGGGCGAGTTTAGAATACGTTTTATGTCATCTCACCCCAAAGATGCAACCTTTGAGCTAATTGATGCAATTGCTGATTGTGACAAGGTATGCAAACACTTTCACCTACCAATTCAAAGCGGAAGTAATAGAGTGCTTTCTCTGATGAATAGAAAATATACAACCGAGAATTACCAAAAACTAATTGAGTATGCAAGAAAACGTATACCTGATATTGCCTTTACAAGTGATATCATAGTTGGTTTTCCCTCAGAAACAAGAGAAGATTTCAATGAAACACTAAGAACGATTAAAGAAGTGCGATTTGATTCCGTTTTCTCATTTATCTATTCAAAAAGAGTGGGCACAGCGGCTGCTGATATGGAGGATTTAACATCAATAGATGAAAAATCAGAATTCTTTCAGGAATTACTTGCTGCTCAAAAAGAAATTGGCAGGGAAAAATATCAAAGCTGTGTTGGCAAGAGTTATCAAGTCTTAGTGGATGGAGAGGGCAGGTCAGGCTCAGAATATTTAACGGGCAGAACTGATGGCTATATGATTGTTGACTTTAAGGGCGATAAAAGTCTAATTGGGCAGTTTGTTACTGTTAAAGTGACGAATTCACTCGGTTGGGCATTACAAGGCGAAATTATTAATAATTAATTGGAGGAAATATAAAATGGATATCATTAAAATGACAAGAGAGCTTGGAAAAGCTATACAACAAAGCGCAGAGTACAAAAGAATGGAAGCATCAAAGAATGCAAATGACAATGATATAGAGCTTCAAAACCAAATTGAAGAGTTCAACCTAATCAGAATGCAACTTTCAACTGCTATGCAAGCAGAGCCTAAGGACGACGAGGCTGTTGCAAAATATGACGCTCAATTAAAAGAGATTTACACAAAGGTTATGGGAAACAAAAATATGCTTGAATTCAACGATGCAAAACAAGAAATTGACAAGATGATGAATGGTATTACTAACATTCTTATGATGTCTGTAAATGGTGAAGATCCAGAAACTTGCGACGTTGAGCCTGAGGGTTCATCATGTGGCGGTAGCTGTTCAAGCTGCTCTGGCTGTCACTAAGCTGTAAATTCACCACAACGGTAATAGTAAATTAATTTGGAGGTATCTACATTGGAAAGTCTTTCACCTATGATGCAACAATATTTTGACATAAAAGCTCAAAACGAGGATTGTGTGCTGTTTTTTAGGCTTGGTGATTTTTATGAAATGTTTTTTGATGATGCAGTTAACATTTCAAAGGTACTGGAGCTCACTTTAACAGGACGTGATTGCGGAATGGCTGAAAGAGCTCCAATGTGTGGTATCCCATATCACGCAAGTGAAAGTTATATTAAACGTCTTATTGACAAAGGCTACAAGGTGGCAATTTGTGAGCAAATGGAAGACCCAGCAACTACCAAAGGCATTGTCAAACGAGGAGTTGTAAGGATTGTCACTCCTGGAACTGTAATAGAAAATAATCTCTTAAACGAAGAGAAGAACAACTATATCGCATCAGTAATCGTAGAGGGTAAATCCTTTGCAATATGCTTTGCGGATATATCAACAGGAGATGTTTATCTAACCGAGCAAAAGTCTTCGAGTATATCAGTAGATGTAATAAACGAATTGTCAAAATTCACACCATCAGAAATTTTATTTAACGACCAGTTAGTTACTCACAAGGAAATTGGTGAGTTTATAAAGAATAAGCTATCCTGCATTTGTGATGTATACGACGAGGACGAGCTTGAATACAACAAATGTTTAACTACCGCGATATCACACTTTAAGGGTAAGTCCTTAGAGGAAATTGGCATTGCTAATATGCCACTTGCAATTAAAGCAATTGGTGGTTTAATTAACTATGTAAATAAGACTCAAAAAGACGGTGCGTTAAGAATTGTAACTGTTAATCTGTATAATCAAAGTCAATATATGAATATTGACTTGACTGCAAGACGAAATCTTGAAATTACAGAAACAATGCGTGCAAAAGAAAAACGTGGAACGCTTTTATGGGTTATCGATAAAACAAAAACAGCAATGGGAAAGAGATATATTAGAAAGTCACTTGAACAACCCCTTTTAAATTTGACAGAAATTACTAGACGTCAAACTGCAATCACTGAGCTGGTTGAGGATAGCCAAATGAGAAGTGAGTTAGGCTTTGCACTATCCAATGTCTACGATTTAGAAAGATTAATGACGAGGGTAATATACGGTTCAGTTAGCCCAAGGGACGTAAGAGGGTTGTCATTTACAATCTCTAATCTTCCTAAAATCAAAGATATAACAAGTGGTTTTAAGTGTCAATACCTATCAGATATAAATTCGAGTATAAACATACTACAAGAAGTGCATAATCTAATTGAAAATTCAATTGTGGACGAGCCTCCTATTAGCTTAAAAGATGGTGGGGTTATCAAAACAGGATTTAACGATGAACTCGATGAGTACAGAAATCTATGTGGAGACGCAAAAGGGTTTATTGCACAAATTGAGGAAAGTGAAAAAGTTGCAACTGGAATTAACAAGCTCAAAATTGGCTATAATAGGGTATTTGGATACTATATTGAGGTTACAAAATCTAATTTAGAGCAGGTTCCAGATACATATATTAGAAAACAAACTTTGGCTAATTGTGAACGATACATAACCCAAGAGCTAAAAGATTTAGAGGCAAAAGTACTTTCTGCAAATGATAAAATTTTAGCAATTGAGGCTGAAATTTTTGATGAAGTAAGAAAATTCATTGCTTCAAAAATAGATATTATTCAGTCAACTGCAAGTGCTTTAGCAAAGCTCGATTTTATTTTATCGCTTGCAAATGTGGCTGTTGAGAATAACTATGTTTGTCCAACTATTACATTAGACGGCGCAATCAACATAACAGACGGCAGACATCCTGTGGTTGAAAAGGTGCTAAAGGATTCCATGTTTGTGCCTAATGATACAAAGCTTGACGCAAAAGACAACAAAATGCTAATTATTACAGGCCCTAATATGGCTGGTAAATCCACATATATGAGACAGGTTGCAATTACTACAATCATGGCTCAAATTGGAAGCTTCGTTCCAGCTTTAAGTGCAACAATCAGCATCTGTGACAAGATTTTCACCCGAGTTGGTGCATCTGATGACCTTTCTCTGGGTCAATCCACATTTATGGTCGAAATGAGCGAGGTGGCATATATTCTCGCAAATGCAACGCCGAACAGTCTTGTAATCCTTGATGAAATTGGTAGGGGAACGTCAACTTTTGATGGTATGAGCATTGCAAAAGCAGTGGTTTCATACATTGTTAAAACTAAAAAACTTGGTTGCAAAACCTTATTTGCTACACATTACCACGAGCTTACTTCTATGGAAAATGAGTTGGACGGAGTGAAAAATTACAACATTGCAGTAAAAAAACGTGGTGACGATATTACCTTTTTACGCAAAATTATTCGTGGTGGAGCAGATGACAGCTATGGTATTGAGGTCGCTAAACTTGCAGGAGTACCACTTTGTGTGGTTGAGGACGCTAAGAGAATTTTAGCAGAATTAGAATCTACAAAATATGCACCTATGACCAAAACTGAAATACCATGCGAAGACGAGTTTTTACAGGTGAGTTTTGCACAAAATCAATCTGACCTTGTTCGAGAAAAACTTGAAATGCTACAAGTAGATACGCTTACTCCTATTGAAGCATTGAATACTTTATATGAGCTAAAAAAATTACTATAGAATTGAGGGATAGAATGTGGGAAAAATTAATGTTTTAGGAAAGAATGTTTCAGAGCTGATTGCTGCTGGTGAAGTGATTGAGCGTCCCGCATCTATAGTAAAAGAGCTTTTAGAGAATTCAATTGATGCAAATTCCTCTGCAATTACAGTTGAAATAAAGCGTGGCGGAATTAGCTATATTCGTATCACTGATAACGGTTATGGAATGATAAAAGATGATGTCGAAGTTGCTTTTTTACGTCATGCAACGAGTAAAATAAAAGAGTCAGATGACCTTGATCACATTTCAACATTAGGGTTTCGTGGTGAGGCATTGGCTTCTATTGCGGCAGTTTCCCGTGTTGAAATGACTTCTAAAACATCAGATATGCAGTTTGGTACAAAGATTAGTCTTGAGGGTGGCGATATTCTTGACATTGACGAGGTTGGTTGCCCAACTGGAACAACCATTATTGTGCGAGATTTATTTTTCAATGTACCTGCTAGACTAAAGTTCCTAAAAAGGGATGCCTCAGAAGCAAATTCGATCAGTGGAATTATAGATAAAATTGCCCTTTCCCACCCGGAAATCTCGTTTAAATTAATCAGTGACAATAAGATTAAAACGCATACCCCAGGTAACGGTGATTTGCTTTCAGCAATTCATGCGGTTTTTGGAAAAGAGGTTTCTTCAGCGCTCATTCCTGTTCAATATGAGCTGAATGGAATTTCTGTTAATGGCTATATTTCTAATACAAGTGCGACCAGAACCAATCGTGCAATGCAGCATTTCTTTGTAAATTCAAGATATGTTAAGTCAAAAACTTGTATGGTAGCACTGGAAGAAGGATATAAAAATTCCGTTATGATAGGGAGATATCCATTTTGCGTATTAGATGTAACTGTACCTGTGAATACCGTTGACGTTAATGTGCATCCTGCAAAAATTGAGGTGCGTTTTGTGAATGAGAGGGTTGTATTTGATGCAATTTATTTTGCTGTAAAATCCACCTTATCAAGTGACGATATACTAAAAACATCAAGTGAACCAAAAAAAAACACTCAGATTAGAAACTTGCTTTCTACTTTCAAATCACAGGAAAGTGAGCAGACAAACATAGAAACAGTGTGGGAAGACGAACCAGTCAAAGCGGATGTTCCTTCGCCATATAAGGACAACTTTGTTTTTTCAAACTCAATCAAAACTTCATTTTCATCCAATGAGGCTGAATATAAAGTTGAAAAAACTGTTGAGCATAATGAGTTTAACTATATTAAGCCACAGAATTTAATAAAAAACGAGGAAAATATCGTTGTAGACATTGATACAGGCGAAATTATTGAAGAAAATCCAGTGAAAAAATCTTTGCAAAATATGCCTTTTGTAAGGGTGATTGGCGAGCTTTTTAAAACCTATGTTTTGTTTGAAATGGAGGACAACTTCCTCCTATTAGATAAACATGCTGCACACGAAAGAATTATCTTTGAAAAACTTAAAACTTCTGTTTTGGTAGACGATAGACAGATATTGCTAAAACCTATCATTATTGCTGTTTCAACTGAAGAAATGCAAGCATTAAATGACAATGTTGAAATGATTGAAAAACTTGGCTTTTTATTTGATGAATTTGGCAACAACTCCGTAATTGTCAGGGAAGTACCTCTTGTACTCTCTAGCTACAATATATCTAATATTTTCTTGGATATTGCAAACAAATTGATTGAAAATAGGCGTAATGTAACAAGCGATATTTTTGAGCATTTACTGCATTCCATCGCCTGTCGTTCAGCAGTTAAGGCAAATGATACAAATTCCATTGAAGATCTGACTGAACTTTTAAAACAAGTTTATGCAGATGATGAAATAAGACATTGCCCACATGGCAGACCTGTTGTAGTCGCTATGAGTAAGAGTGAGATTGAGAAAAACCTTGGAAGGATTTAATACAAGCGAATGAAAATTGAAGATACAAAAATACCTTTAATCGTTGTGGTAGGTCCTACTGCGTCAGGCAAAACTGAAATTGCAGTAGAGATTGCAAAACGTTACAATGGCGAGGTTGTTTCTGCTGATAGTATGCAGATATATAAGCAGATGAGTATAGGAACAGCAAAACCCACACAAGCAGAAATGTGTGATATACCACATCACCTTATCGATATACTCGAGCTGTCTGAAAAATTTAGTGTAGCAGATTATGCTAAACTTGCCCATGAGATTATCAGCGATATCCATAACCGTGGGAAAGTTCCGGTTCTAGCCGGAGGTACAGGGCTTTATATCAATGCAGTTATAAAAGATATCAACTTTTCAGAGATACAAAATGACGATAGCATTAGAGAAGAGTTAACTTTAATTTCACAAGAGTTTGGTAAAGAAAAACTGTATGAAATGCTTATAGAGCTTGACCCACAAGAGGCAAGCACCATAGACAAAGACAATATACCAAGACTAATACGAGCACTTGAAGTGTGCCGTTTGACTGGTTCTACTATGACGGAATATAAAAAGAAAAATATAGAACTCCCATCGAGATATCAATGCCTAAAAATTGGCATTGATTATAAAAACAGAAGTGAGTTGTATGATAGAATTAATTTGCGAGTTTCCATGATGGTTGAGGACGGACTTATCGAAGAGGCGAAAGAAATTTTGCAAAGTGGCAATATACAAACGGCTATGCAGGCGATAGGTTACAAGGAGCTGATTGGGTACTTTGATGGGGAAATAACCCTACAAGAAGCTACCGATAACATTCGCCAATCATCACGCAGATATGCAAAAAGACAGCTTACCTGGTTTAGACGTGATGAGGAAGTGAACTGGTTTTATAAAAGTGCTGTAATTGACATGAATCTATACAAAAAAAATATCTTTAATTGTATAGATAATTTTATTTAAATATGTTATTATTAAACTACCCCTATAGGTGTATAGTGGAGCTTGGATTCTAAAAGAGAGAAAAGAATAATAAATAGAAAAGGAATGGTTGTTTATGAAAAACATTAATCTACAAGACGTATTTTTAAATCAGGCAAGAATTGATAAGGTTGCAGTTACTATTTTTTTAACAAATGGCTTTCAATTTAAGGGCATGGTGCGTGGATTTGATAATTATACAATCGTACTAGATTGTGATGGAAAACAAAATCTTGTTTACAAACACGCTGTTTCTACCATTATTCCTGCAAGACAGATTTCAATAATAGATGCAAGCCTTAAAGAAGTACAAAAAGAAGATTAGGACTTTTACAAATGAATTCAGTTTTATCAAAAGTTATTGCCTCATTACTGTCTCTACTGTTACTCGCATATGTCGGATATCAGTCATTTGTGTCACTTTATAATCCATATCAAACTGAGATTGTAAACAAAGGTACCTATGTATCAGATGTTGATTTGAATGGCTTTTTTGTGCGTGATGAGGCTATTATTGAAGTTAAAAAAGAAGGCGTAACTAGTTATAGTTATAAGAATGCACAAAAAATATCAAAGGGTGCTACTGTTGCAAGTGTATATAAAAATGCAAAAGATTTATATAATCTCATGAATATTGAAGCCCTAAAGTCACAAAAACTGATTTTAGGAGAAGCTCAAAACGAAAATACCATTAAGGGATTAAAGCTTGATTTGTTAAATAGTCAAATTGCAGCGAGTAAAGCCGAGCTTAGAAAACAGGTTGATGAGAACAAATTTACTAACATTGATAGTGTATCTAATGACTTAATGCTCAATATTAATAAAATTGCTGTTTGCGTTGATAACAGTGTAAATTATGATCAAACCATTGCAAGCATAGATTCTAAAATTACAGCGCTAGAGGCACAGGTTTCAAGTCAAAGTGGTGTTATTACCTCAGAGACTTCTGGATATTTTTCCAATACTACAGATGGCTACGAGGCTACATTTACTCTTGATATGCTAGATAATCTAACAATTGATGGCGTTAAGAGTTACAAGGACAAGCCAACTAAACAAGACCCCAATAGTATTGGCAAAATTGTATATGAAAACTATTGGTATTTTGTTTCGACAGTTTCGGTTAAAGATGCCGAGGTTTTAAGCAAGCCCTATAATAAAAAGCAAAGCGTTAAATTAAAGTTTAATTCAAAATCAACCCGCGAGGTTGATGCAACGATTGAAGATATTATCACAAAAAAGGGCAGTGATACTGCGGTAGTGGTATTTAAAAGCTTTTATCTTGATGAAGATTTGATTAATATGCGTTTTGAAACACCCAAAGCTGTGATAAACTCTTATTCGGGGATAATTATTCCAAAAGAGGCTATCAGAATTCAAGACGGTGTTAAGGACGAAGAAACCGGTCAAGTTTTGGATAAAGTGAAAGGTGTTTATACACTTTTAGGAAAAACTGTTCGTTTTAAAAAGGTAAACCCTATCTATGAGGATGATTATATTTTAATTAGTCAGCAATCTATCAAGTCTGACTTTGTAAGTGTATACGACCAAGTTATTATAAAAGGGAAGAATTTAAATGCAGGCTCATAATGCAATTGTTTCCGATAAAATCAAAACGATAAAAGAAAATGTCTTCAATGCCGCAGTAAAGTCTAACAGAAACATTGATGATATTCAAATTATGGCTGTAACAAAAACTGTTGCACCGGAAATTGTAAATATTGCAATTGAAAATGGTATTCATCTTCTTGGTGAAAATCGTGTTCAAGAGTATATGAAAAAATATGAACACTATAATATTTCATCTGAAAATGTGCATTTTATAGGAAACTTGCAAACAAATAAGGTTAAGTATATAATAGATAAAGTTAGTATGATTCAATCTGTTAGTTCGTTTGATTTGGTAAAAGAGATAGACAAACGCTCTAGCTTGCTTATGAAAACTATGGACATATTGGTCGAGGTGAATATTGCCGATGAGGCTTCAAAATCAGGGTTTTCTGAGAACGAAGTTTTGGATGCAATTTTGCATATAAGTAGTTATAAAAATATTAAAATTAAAGGGCTAATGTGCATACCGCCAAAAGAAAACGTTGAGCTTTACTTTGGCAAGATGAATGAGTTATTTTGTAAAATTAAAGCCCAAAACATTGACCAAGTTTCAATGGATTTACTATCTATGGGTATGTCTGGTGACTATGAAAAAGCAGTTTTGCATAACTCAAATATTATTAGATTGGGAAGTGCGATGTTTGGACAAAGAAATATTGGAGGATGAGAGTATGGGTTTAGTAGACAAATTTAAAGGTATGTTTGTTTCATTAGACGAAGAATATGACAATGAGGNNTATTCAAAATCAGAATTCTCATAAAACGGAGATGCCTGCATCAGATAAGTATGAGTTTGAAGAGGATAAATCAAGCAAAAGAGGCAACAAGGTTGTAAACATTCATGCAACAACCCAATTGCAAGTTATCTTGGTTAAACCAGAACAATTTGAGGATGCAAGTACAATTGCTGACCACCTAAATGCAAAAAGAACAGTTGTGTTAAATCTTGAATCTGCTAATAAAGAGCTTTCAAGACGACTAATTGACTTTTTAAGTGGCGTTGCTTATGCAAACAATGGCCAAATTAAAAGGGTTGCAAACAGCACTTTTATTATCACTCCTTATAACGTAGATATTATGGGTGATTTGATTGACGAATTAGAAAACAATGGCGTTTATTTTTAAGTATGAAAAACAATATAGTTGATCAAGTAAAACAAGATGATTATTTAAAATCTAACATAAGCAATATAATTAGCTTTGCGAAAAATAGAAGTTCCCCTAAGTTTTCTGCTTTCTTAGATGAAAGACAAAGAATGATAGTCCAAGAGATTTTAAATGCTCTAAAATATAGCAATTATAAATTTTTTGGAGGGGTTAAGGATTGCGACAGGGTGATGCTTGGCACTTTTCCCGAGGGACAACCTGTGCAAGAAGATTGCTTTCCAATCACTACGCTTAAACTTTCATATAGTGATAAAAATGCAGTTTCACATCGTGATTGTCTTGGCGCAATCATGGGATTACAGATTAAGCGTGAGTCAATCGGTGATATTATCGTGCAAGACAAATTTGCAATCATATTTGTAGATAATGACATTGCTGACTTTATAAATATAAACCTAGATAAAGTTGGACGTGCCAATGTAAAGGTTACAGTAACTGATACTATCGAAGTTCAAAAAAAACAGGAATATCAAGAAATTAATGGCACAGTTTCTTCGCTAAGGCTTGACTGTGTTGTGGCTTTACTTTTAAACAAAAGTAGAACCATTGCCGTAGAAACAATACAAGCAAACTACGTAAAAGTAAACCATCAAGAATCACAAAATGTGTCAAAGCAAATTTGTGAAGGGGATGTTATTACAATACGTGGGAAAGGCAAATTTATTGTTGAGGGTCCAATTAAGAAAACTAAAAAAGATAGATTTTTTATTACAATAAATAAATTATTATAAAGGAGGCTTTTATATTATGACTGGAAAAGAAATTCTAGAGGAAGAGTTTGAAAAAGCCGGTATGCGTGGATACAAAGCTGACCAGGTTGATAGCTTTTTAAGACAGGTTGCAGCATTTGTAGATGAGCAAGAGGTTGAAAAAAATGATCTTACCTACAAAATTAAGATTTTGGCTGATAAGATTGAAGAATATAAAGCTGATGAAGGCAACATTCGTGATGCCTTACTTGGTGCTCAAAAACTTGGAACGTCGATTTTGAATGAAGCGAAATCAAAGGCAGAGTCTATAGGAAGAGAAGCTAGGACTGCCTCTGAGGATATGCTGTCACAAGCAAAAGCAAGAGTCGAGAGTATGTCAAAAGAGTCGCTTTACAAGATTAATATGGAACTTGCTGACATGAAAAGAGAGTGTGAAAAAGAGCGTATTAACTTAGATAAAATTAAAAGGGAAGTTAGTATGTTTAAGGCTTCGATATTGAAACAATATAAAGCGCATTTGGATTTGTTATCGAATTTGCCTACAGTTGCTGATGAACAAAAGAGTGAAGCTAGGGCTGATGCAAATGTTGAAGAAAAACCAATGTTTAAAGCTGAAGCTTTTGACCAAGATGCAATTGAAAATGTCTTCAAGCCTTCTCAAGAAATTTCATCATATGCAGAGTCACAAACCATTACAAGTGAAATTTTAACAAACACAAAAGAGCTTGAAGATGAAGAAAAAGAACAAACAAGAGAATTTATGAAAGAAAAAGATAATAATACTGACAAAGAGGAAACTGAAGAAGTGCAACAAGGAGTTAGAGCTAACTTCACAACTTCGGACAATCAGCGTCCAAACTATATGGAGAAGTTCGGCGAATTAAAGTTTGGCGGATTTGGAAAATCAGATAAATAAAAGTCGAGGAGAGTTTAAATTAATGCCACAAGATTACAACAAAACACTTAATTTACCACAGTCAGAATTTCCTATGCGTGGAAATCTTCCGACAAGAGAGCCAGCAATGCTCGATGCTTGGGAAGAAAGTAAACGTTACTACAAATTGATGGAGAAAAATGAGGGCAAACCTCTATTTGTTTTGCATGATGGACCTCCATATGCAAATGGTGATATTCACCTAGGCACTGCGTTAAATAAAGTGCTAAAGGACATCGTTGTAAAACACAAAAATATGTCTGGATTTAAAGCACCATACGTTCCAGGTTGGGATACACACGGTCTTCCGATTGAGCTTAAAGCATTAAAAAAAGATGGAGTTGATCCAACTTCAATTGATTCTGTTTCTTTAAGAAAGATTTGCAGAGAGTTTGCTTTGTCATATGTTGATAATCAAAAAACTCAATTTAAAAGATTGGGTGTTTTAGGTGACTTTAATGACCCATATTTAACTCTTAAACCTGCATTTGAAGCAAAACAAATTGAAGTTTTTGGACAAATGGCAAAAAAAGACTTTATATATAAAGGACTAAAACCAGTTTATTGGTGTAGCGAATGTGGCACTGCGCTTGCAGAGGCTGAAATTGAATATGCCCAAGATCCGTGTCATTCAATCTACGTAAAATTTAATGTAACTGACGACAAGGGAATATTCTCTAAACTTGATATTGATAAAAAAGATGTATATTTTGTGATCTGGACAACAACGACTTGGACACTTCCAGGAAATGTGGCTATCTGTTTAGGCCCTGATTATGAGTATACTCTAGTTAAAGTTGATGGAAAATACCTGGTTATGGCAAAAGAGCTTGTTGACAGTACTATGAAATCTGCAAAGATTGAAGACTATGAAACTGTTCACAGCTTTAAGGGTAAAGAATTAGAATACATCAAGGTACAGCACCCATTCTTAGATAGGGAATCATTGGTTATCCATGGTGACCATGTTACCTTAGAAAGTGGCACAGGTTGCGTTCATACTGCTCCTGGACATGGTGTTGATGACTTTGAAGTTTGTAAAAAGTATAAAGAGTTGCCTATTATTGTTCCTGTTGACAGCAAGGGCAAAATGACTGAGCTTGCTGGAGAATTCGTTGGGCTTACTACTCAAGACGCAAATAAAGCTATCGCAACAAAACTTAGAGAAAATGACAGTCTTTTTGCAATAGAGAAAATTGTTCATCAATATCCACATTGCTGGAGATGTAAAGACCCTATTCTATTTAGAGCAACTGAGCAATGGTTTTGCTCTATTGATGCCTTTAAAGAAGAAGCGATTGCTGAACTTTCAAAGGTTAAATGGATACCTGGTTGGGGAGAAAAACGCATTGAAGGAATGATTAGAGATCGTTCTGATTGGTGTATTTCAAGACAGAGAATTTGGGGAGTTCCTATTCCAATCGTTTATTGTAAGGATTGTGAGAAACCTATCGTTAATGACGTAACTATAGCAGCAATTGCTGATTTATTCAGAAGTGAGGGTTCTGACGCTTGGTATGCGAAAGATGCATCTGAGTTTATCCCAAGCTCTGTTAAATGTGATTGCGGTTGTGGTGAATTTATAAAAGAAACTGACATTATGGACGTTTGGTTCGATAGTGGAGTTTCACATGCCGCTGTTTTATCTGAGCGTGAAGATTTGAAATTCCCTGCAGATTTATATCTTGAGGGTGCAGACCAATATAGAGGTTGGTTCCAATCATCATTGTTAACAGCTGTTGCATGGAAAGGTCAAGCGCCATATAAGGCTGTTTGTACTCATGGTTGGGTTGTTGATGGTTTAGGTAAAGCTATGCACAAATCTGCTGGTAACGGTGTTGCTCCAGAGGAGATTATAAAGCAATATGGAGCTGATATTCTAAGGCTTTGGGTTGCATCTTCTGACTACCATTCTGATATTAAAATTTCTCCGGAAATTTTAAAACAGCTGACCGAGGCATACAGAAAAATCAGAAATACAGCAAAATATATCCTAGGAAATCTTGATGATTTCAATCCAGATACAGATATGGTTTCTTATGAAGAACTAAAAGACTTGGATAAACTTGCTGTGTACAAGCTGTCTAACCTAATTAACANNAACAGCTTACGAAGATATGGATTTTCATATTGTATTCCACTCAATTCACAATTTCTGTGTACTTGATATGTCCAACTTCTACCTTGACATTATCAAGGATAGACTATACTGTGAAAAACCTGACGGAGTATTAAGACGAGCAGCTCAAACAACAATGTACAAGATTTTGGATGCACTGACAAGAATGCTTGCACCAATTCTTGCGTTCACAGCAGAAGAAATTTGGAGCTTTATGCCTCATGCAAAAAATGATGATGCAGAGTCTGTACTATTTAACGAGATGTACAAATCTGTTGAATCAAATGTGAATGATGAATTTATTTCAATGTGGAACACCATCTATGCTGTAAGAAGTGACGTTTCTAAGGCGCTTGAGGAAAAACGATCAGAAAATGTAATTGGAAAATCACTTGAAGCAAAGGTTGAGCTTTACTGTTCAGATGAGTTAAAGGGCACACTAGCTCCGATTAAAGGCGAGTTGGCTGAGTTATTTATCTGCTCACAAGTTGAATTAAAGGATGGTAAGGGTGAATTTAGCGGGGAAGTTGAGGGGCTCTCAATTACTGTACAAAATGCAGAAGGTGAAAAATGTGAAAGATGTTGGATGTACTCCGAAACGGTTGGAAATACCGATAATCACGAAACCCTTTGCAAACGTTGCGCTAATGTATTAGATAAATAATAAAACATACAAAATTGGCGTTTTTAGTGAACGTCAATTTTGTTGTGAATATGGGGAAGTCTTTAAAGAAAGGGAAAATGTGGTCTAAAGCATATGACGCACCATATAAATATTTTTTGTATGCTGAAAAAGACACTGGTGTCTAACATGAAATATATTGCATTGGCGTGTTCAGCGCTTATCGTAGGGCTGGACCAACTATTCAAATATCTTGCTATAACGTATCTGTCAAATGATTTACTTACGTTTCCTATAATACAGGATGTTTTCCACCTCACTTATATCGAAAATCGAGGTGCAGCATTTAGCATACTTGAGGGAAAGAAAATTTTTCTTATAGGACTAACCTCATTGATACTCATTGCAGGCATACTACTCATTCTCATGAATAAAATAGACAGTAAATTTCTTATGTGGTCAATTGCACTTATAATTGGAGGAGGAATTGGAAATCTTGTAGACAGAATCTTTAGAGGTTTTGTTGTAGATTATCTTGATTTCAGAATCATAGATTTTGCTGTATTCAATTTTGCAGATTGCTGTGTTGTTATAGGAACTGGGTTGATTATGATTTACGTATTATTTTTAGACCGAAAAAACAATAGTGACGATATAAAGATAAAAAAAGAAATTAGTGGAGTACATGAATAATATTATAACAATAGAAACTGAGCAGACAAATATTTCACAAAGGCTTGATGCCTTTTTAGCGCAAGAATTAACAGATTTATCACGTTCTTCTTTGCAAAAACTGATAGAAAATGGCAACATTAAAATAAACGATAAGTCTGTAGCTAAAAATTACAAAATAAGAAGAAACGATATCATAACAGTTGACATACCAGAACCAGTGGAGCTTGAGATTTTGCCTCAGGATATACCACTTGATATCGTTTATGAAGATGATGATTTGCTTGTTGTAAATAAGCCAAAGGGTATGGTGGTTCACCCTGCTTTGGGCAACTATACACATACACTTGTAAATGCATTGCTTTTTCACTGCAAGGAGAGTTTGTCTGGAATTAATGGGGTAATCCGCCCAGGGATTGTTCATCGTATTGACAAAAACACCAGTGGATTAATCATTGTTGCTAAAAACGATAAGGCTCATAAAGGGCTTGCCCAGCAAATTAAAGAACACAGCTTTTTACGTGAGTATGAGGCAGTGGTTTATGGAAGAGTAAAAGAAGAAACCGGAACAATTGACCTTCCTATTGGCAGAAACAAGCAGGATAGAAAAAAAATGTGTGTAACGTCTGAGAATTCTCGCAATGCTATCACTCATTATGAGGTTATAAAACAGTATGAACTGTTTTCTCATATCAAGTGTCGGCTTGAAACCGGAAGAACACATCAGATAAGGGTACACCTTTCATATAGCGGTCATCCGGTAGCTGGTGATGATGTTTATGGTCCTAAAAAAATCTTAAAACATCTAAATGGTCAGTGCTTGCACGCAAAAACAATTGGATTTATACATCCTATCACGAACGAAGAACTATACTTTACAAGCGAGTTGCCAGACTACTTTGAAAACTTTTTAAATGCAATAAGATGAGGTAAATAAATGACAATTAAGGATTTAATTTTGGTTTCAGATTTGGATGGGACAATCATCCCTAATTCAGGGAAGATATCTCAAAAAAATCTTGATGCGATTAAAAAATTCCGTGAGCTTGGTGGAACATTTACAATTGCAACAGGACGTTCCCCTATACAAGCAAAAGCTTTTTTAGATGAGATGGGAATAGACGGTCCGATGATTGCGAATAATGGGGCCGCGATTTATGACCCCAAAACCGATGAAAATTTATGGGTAAAAAACTTTGACGAGTCCTATAAAGATGTTATATTGGATGTAAAAAAACAATTTCCTCATATCGGAATTGTTTCAATTTCTGGCAAAGATAAGTATGAAGTGATTTCAAATAATAGCATAGTGGAAAAATATTCTAAAATAAGCGAAGCGATTTATCAGAGGGCTGTCAATGATGAAATTCCTGATAATTGCTGTAAGGTTCTTTTTGCAGTTACAGAGTCTGAATTATCAGAGGTATCAACATATTTATTTTCTAAGAACTATGATAATGTTGACTTTGTACTTTCTGGGGGTAATTGCCTGGAGATGATGTCAAAAGGTATCTCAAAGGGATATCCGTTTGAAAGACTAATTCAGATTTATGGGAAAAAACTTGAAAATTCCGTCGCAATTGGCGACTACAATAATGACGTAGAGATGATAGAAAAGGCAGGCATTGGTGTTGCTGTTGAGAATGCGCTTGATAATGTAAAGGCAGTAGCAAACTTGATAGTTAAAAGCTGTGAGGACGATGGGATTGCTGATTTAATAGAGTATTTAATCAATAATATTGATGAAATTTAGGAGGATATTTTATGGACGAGAGCAAAAAACTAGAATTGCAAAAGATTGCTTGTAAGGTAAGGATGGGAGTTATCGAGGGAGTTTATAGCGCAAAATCGGGACATCCCGGTGGTTCGCTTTCCCTGACCGATACATTGACATATTTATATTTTGTTGAGATGAATGTTGATGCTAAAAATCCAAAATGTGAAGACAGGGATAGGTTTGTACTATCAAAAGGGCATTGTGCCCCAGCACTTTACTCGGTACTTGCGCAAAAGGGATATTTTGATGAGGTTGAGCTAAAGTCGCTAAGACATACAGGTGCAATGCTGCAAGGTCATCCTGATATGAAGGGTACGCCTGGTGTTGATATGAGCACTGGCTCACTTGGACAGGGCATTTCCGCTGCTTGTGGTATGGCAATTTCAGCAAAACTTTCTAAAAAAGATTACCGCGTTTTTGCTGTTCTTGGCGATGGCGAGCTCCAAGAGGGAATGGTGTGGGAGGCTGCAATGCTTGCGGCTCACTACAAGCTTGATAATTTAGTTGCAGTTGTCGATAACAACGGTCTGCAAATTGATGGAAGCGTTGAGCAAGTATGCTCACCATATCCTATCACAGATAAATTTGAGGCATTCGGTTGGAATGTTCTTACGATAGATGCACATAACTTTGATGAAATTGAAGAAGCGTTCAATAAAGCAAAAATCACAAATGGCAAACCAACTGTAATTGTTCAAAAGAGTATAAAAGGCAAGGGTGTTTCCTTTATGGAAAATAACGTTGCATGGCATGGTGCTGCTCCAAATGAAGAGCAATATAACATTGCAATGACCGAGTTAAANNTGAATGAATTGGAGGGCTAAAATATGAGCGAGAAAAAAATTGCAACAAGGGATAGTTACGGTGCGGCTTTAGTTGAATTTGCAGGTCAGGATGAGGATATTATTGTTCTTGACGCTGATTTAGGAGCTGCTACAAAAACTGGTATGTTTAGAAAGGCATATCCAGAGAGATTTATAAATTGCGGAATTGCAGAATGTGACCTTATGGGTGTCGCTGCAGGACTTGCAACTACAGGAAAAAAAGTTTTTGCAAGTTCATTTGCAATGTTTGCAGCTGGACGTGCTTTTGAAATAATCAGAAATTCAATCGGATATCCTCACTTAAAGGTAAATATCTGTGCTACTCATGCAGGTATTTCTGTAGGAGAAGACGGTGCTACTCACCAATGTTGTGAAGATATCGCATTAATGAGAACAATTCCTGGAATGACAATCATAAACCCGTCTGATGATGTTGAGACAAAAGCTGCTATAAAAGCACTGCTCACTTATGACGGGCCTGCTTATGTAAGACTTGGCAGATTGCCTGTTCCAGTATTAAACGATAATGATGAATATAAATTTGAAATTGGCAAGGGAATTGAGCTTAAGTCAGGTAATGATGTAACGATTGTTGCAACTGGATTAATGGTTTATATGGCACTTGAGGCAGCAAACGAGTTGCAAAAAGATGGTATAAACGCTAGAGTAATCAACATTCATACAATTAAACCTATTGATAAAGAAATTATCATCAAGGCAGCAAAAGAAACAGGTTTACTTGTAACTGTTGAAGAACATAATATAATAGGCGGTTTAGGTGGAGCTGTTAGTGAAACCGTATGCGAAGAATATCCAGTTAAGGTAGTGAAAATTGGAGTTAACGATACTTTTGGAATGTCTGGGCCAGCCCTAGAACTGTTGAAAAAATATGGATTAAGCACTGAAAATATTATTCAAACAGTTAAAAAAGCTGTAAAATCTAAATAACAAGAATAAAAAACCTGTAATATTGCAGGTTTTTTTATTCTTGTTAAGGCTTTAACGATTTAGTGTACTAAATATACAAAGATTGACACCGTCAACTAATATATTTCTATTTGCAATTAATATGAATGTATTATATAATATTAACTAAGACTTGCACAAATTTTGCAATATTTTTATATTGTAAATTCATAATATAGGAGTGTTTTTAAGTGTTTAAGATTATAAACAAACGGCAACTAAATGAAAATGTAGTCTTGATGGAAGTCGACGCACCTTTCATTGCAAAAAAGGCGCAAGCAGGACAATTTATCATTTTCAGAGTTGATGAAAAGGGTGAAAGAGTACCGCTGACAATTGCCGATTATGATAGAGAAAAGGGCAGTATTACTATCATTTTTCAAATGATTGGAAACTCAACTAAGCGTTTATCCGAGCTAAATATTGGCGATTTTATTTTGGATTTTGTAGGCCCTTTAGGCAACGCCTCACACTTTGATGGCATTAAAAAAGCCTGTGTTATTGGTGGTGGAGTTGGCTGTGCAATTGCATACCCACAAGCAAAAGCTTTGAATGAAATGGGAGTAAGCGTTGATATAATTGCAGGATTTAGAAATAAAGACATCGTTATTTTAGAAGATGAAATGAAAGCTGTCAGCAATAATTTGATTATTACTACAGACGACGGTTCATATGGAAAGCAAGGTTTTGTTACCAACGCTTTGCAAGAGCTTATTGATGCTGGAAATAATTATGATATGGTTATTGCGATTGGTCCCGTTCCTATGATGAAATTTTTATGTGAGGTTACAAGACCTTACAGTATAAAAACAATGGTATCTTTAAACCCAATTATGATAGATGGCACAGGAATGTGTGGTGGTTGCAGGGTAACGGTTGGCGGTGAAACTAAATTTGCTTGTGTAGATGGGCCAGATTTTGATGGACATATTGTCGATTTTGATGAATTGATGAGAAGAAATAGTTTTTATAAAAAAGAAGAAACCAGAGATCCGAATTGTAGATTGTTGGGAGGGGATAACCATGCCTAATATGTCACTAAAAAAACTTCCTATGCCAGAACAGGCTCCCAGTATTAGAAACAAGAATTTCTTAGAAGTAAGCCTTGGATATACTGATGAAATGGCAATTGAAGAGGCAACAAGATGCCTTAATTGCAGACATAAACCCTGTGTTATGGGTTGCCCTGTCAATGTACAAATTCCCGAGTTTATTACAGAGGTAAGTAAGGGGAATTTTGAAAAGGCATATGAAATTATTACTTCAACCAACTCGCTCCCTGCTGTTTGTGGCAGAGTTTGCCCACAAGAAATTCAATGTGAAAGCCGATGTGTTCGTGGTATAAAGGGTGAGTCAGTTGCGATTGGGCGTTTAGAGCGTTTTGTTGCTGACTGGTATATGAAAAATGTCGAGATCGAACCCGAAAAAATTACACCTAATGGGCATAAGGTTGCAATTATAGGTGCAGGACCATCAGGACTTGCCTGTGCAGGTGATTTAGCGAGAAAAGGTTATGAAGTAACTATTTTTGAGGCATTTCATGATGCAGGTGGTGTACTTATTTATGGAATTCCAGAGTTTAGACTACCTAAAGACATTGTAAAAAAAGAAATCGACTCACTAAAAGCAATTGGTGTAACGGTTATGACCAATATGGTAATTGGAAAAGTACTTTCAATTGATGAGCTATACGAAATGGGATATGAAGCAGTTTTCATTGGCTCGGGTGCTGGACTTCCTACATTTATGGGCATTGAGGGCGAGGGCTTGGTTGGCGTTTACTCAGCAAATGAATTTTTAACCAGGGTAAATCTAATGAAGGCTTACATCAATACCTACGACACACCGATTAAGCATAGCAAATCTGTTGCGATTGTCGGTGGTGGAAACGTAGCTATGGATGCGGCTAGATGTGCAAAGCGCCTTGGTGCTGAAAATGTTTATATTATATATAGACGTTCGGAAGAAGAAATGCCTGCAAGACTAGAAGAAGTTCATCATGCAAAGGAAGAGGGGATAGAGTTTAAACTTTTGACAAATCCCGTGAAAATTTTGGGTGATGAAACAGGCTTTGTAAACAAAATTGAGTGTGTGAAAATGGAGCTTGGCGAGCCAGATGAAACTGGAAGAAGATCTCCGGTTGAGGTTTCAAACTCTAACTTCACAATAGATGTAGATGCTGTAATTATTGCAGTAGGCACTTCACCAAATCCACTAATTCGTTCCACAACAAAGGGAATTGAAGCAAACAATCGAGGTTGTTTGGTCGTTGATGATAGCATGAAAACAACTCGTGAGGGTGTTTATGCAGGTGGCGACGCTGTTACGGGTGCTGCAACGGTAATTCTTGCAATGGGTGCGGGCAAAAAAGCTGCTGAGTCTATTGATGAGTATATTAGCAGCAAATAACTATAAAAATCATTGTTATTACCATTATAATTCCAAGAAGTTTACAGATTATTATTGAATTATTTTAATAAGTAAGCTATAATATGATAATACTTCATATCATAATGACTATGCGTGATATGATATAAAAATTAATGCTGGCATAGCAGCGGAATGGATGACAAAAATATGGAACAACTTCTCCCTCTAATAATACAATTAGCACCGTTTTTAGTATTAATTCCAGTATTTTATTTTATTTTAATACGTCCACAGCGCAAAAAGGATAAAGAAGCGCAAGCAATGAGAAACTCAGTTCAAGTTGGCGATGAGATTGTTACAGTTGGCGGTATCGTTGGTATTGTTGTAAGCATTAAAGAGGACACAATCGTGCTTGAAACTGGATCTGACAGAAGTAAAGTAAGGGTTAAACGTTGGGCTATCCAATCAAATGCAACAATTCATGATGATTCTTCTCCAGCAATATAAGATAGTCATTAAAAGCTCCTACCTTGAATATATTTTACTAGTGTATTTAAGGAGGGGTTTTTGTGGATAAAAGCAGGAGAAATATGAGTAGTATGCATTCATCTATTAAATCAACGTTAATTAGTGTTTTAGTAGGCGAAATTATAACAATAGTCTGTTTGTTTATATTTTCTATTTTAATGGCGAAGGTGGATATTCCACTCGCTATGACTGATATTTTTGTGATTATTTCGGCCTCTTTTGGTGGCATGATTGCGGGATATTGTAACGGTAGGATTATGAAGGAAAAAGGAATGTTATATGGAGCTTTATGTGGTGGCATCTTGGTCATCATACTAATTATCTTCAATGTCATTTTTAACGGATTTGCACCTACAGGCTTAACTTTTTTAAAACTGATACTCGTTATGGTTTTTGCAATTATCGGTGCGATTATTGGAGTAAATAAAAAGTCTAGGCGTATAAAATATTGATTTTTAGTTACGGATATGTTAATATATATCTATAATATTTCAAAGGAGAATAAATATGAAACACATTAAGACATTAAATAAAGCTAATCTTAAAAAGTCTGCTGCAAAGGGCGGCTGTGGCGAATGCCAAGCTTCTTGCCAATCAGCTTGCAAGACTTCTTGTACTGTTGCTAACCAAAAATGCGAGAAATAATACTTTGTCAGATTTTTCTGTCAGAGGTTATTGTCACACAATAAGAGTAGTAAAGGGACAGTAAAATGTCCCTTTATTTTTTGTTAAGGACATATAGCAACTTGATATACTAATATAAATATTTTAAACTATAAAGGAGGCTCGGGCTTTCCTATAATGGATATAGCCTGTTCAAAAAAATGATACATAAATACAAACTTAATGGATTTAATATAGTAGTAGATGTCAATAGTGGTGGAATTCACATTGTTGATGATGTTACATATGACTTGCTTGATTTAATTGAGCTACCACTAGCAAAAGAACTTTCAGAGGAGATAAAAAGTAATCTTCTTGCTAAATATACAGCAGAGGAAATTTCCGATGCATATTCTGAAATTCTACAGCTAAATGACGACGACGTTTTATTTTCATCAGATGATTATCAACAGTTTGCTGATATGATGGTGTCAGCACCTATAAAGGCAATGTGTCTTCACGTTGCACATGATTGTAACCTGAGATGTAAGTATTGTTTTGCGTCTACAGGTGACTTTGGTGTTGGAAGAAAGCTACTTGATGAGGAAACTGGTAAGAAGGCAATTGATTTCTTATTAGAACATTCTGAAGGTAGACACAACATTGAACTTGATTTTTTCGGTGGCGAGCCACTAATGAATATGCCTGTTGTTAAGGCTGTTGTAAACTATGCAAGAAGCAAAGAGAAAGAACACAATAAAAACTTCCGATTTACAATTACTACAAACGGAGTTTTACTAGACGATGAAAATATTGAGTTTATCAATAAAGAAATGTCAAATGTGGTACTTTCTATTGATGGTAGAAGAGAAGTAAATGACAATATGCGTCCTGCAATCAATGGCAAGGGCAGTTATGATATTATCATGCCGAAGTTCAAGGATTTAGTAGAAAAGCGCAATCAAGATCAATATTATGTTCGCGGAACATTTACAAAACACAATCTTGATTTTGCTAAAGATGTTATTAGTTTAAACAAAGAGGGATTTGATCAAATTTCAGTTGAGCCTGTTGTTGCAGATGAAAATGCACCATATGCGATAACTGAAGCTGATTTACCTCGTGTATTTGAGGAATACGAAATTCTTGCAAAACACATTATCGACACAAAGGAAAATGGAACAGGATTTAACTTCTTTCACTTTATGTTGGATTTAGAGCAAGGACCATGTGCTATTAAGCGTCTAAGAGGCTGTGGCTGTGGGAATGAGTATGTAGCTGTGACACCAGATGGAGATATCTATCCATGTCACCAATTCGTTGGTATGGACGATTGGAAAATGGGCAGTGTTTATGATGCAACCTTTAATCTTAATATGAAAAATGAGTTTGCAAATTCCAATGTTTATAGCAAAGAGGAATGTTCAAAGTGTTGGGCGAAATTCTATTGTAGCGGTGGCTGTAATGCAAATAACCTACAATATGCAGGTGGAATTTTAACCCCGCATAAATTGTCTTGTGACCTAGAGAAAAAACGTCTTGAATGTGCAATCATGATTAAAGCGGCACTCGCATAATATCGAGAGGGTGCAACACTCTAATGCTTTAAGTGATTACTAAAAATAGGGGTGAAAAAATGAATAGTGTTGGTTTTATAGGTGCAGGGAACATGGCCACAGCTATTATTAGAGGAATTTCCAAAGCCAATATTTGTGATGTGATATTAGCTTTTGACCTAGATAATTATAAACTTGATAGTTTGAAAAAATATGGAGTTATTTCTGAAAGCTCATCAAATGAGCTTGTAAGAAAAGTTAATTACCTTGTTTTAGCTGTAAAGCCACAGCATATTACTTCTGTATTGGAAGATATTAAGTCAGATATCAACCAGAATACCGTCATAATTTCTATAGCCGCAGGGATAACAGGAAGCTATCTTTCAAAGGTGCTAGGTTTTAATGCAAAGGTTGTCCAAGTTATGCCCAATACGCCTCTAATGCTATCATGCGGGGCGACTGCGATGTCAAAATCAGATTATGTTTCAGATGCAGAGTTTGAATATGTAAAATCTATATTTGATTGTGCAGGGAAGACCGAGATTATACCCAAGGAAAAAATGAATGAAATCATTCCTATTAATGGAAGTTCACCGGCATTTATCTATAAGTTTGCAGAGTGCTTTATCAATTATGCTAAGTCTGTTGGTTTAGATGAAAAAGTCTGCCTTAATCTGTTCTCTCAATCACTAATTGGTAGCGCAAAAATGCTTACTGATTCAGGTCTTAGCATAGAGGAGCTAATCGCTATGGTGTCCTCTAAAGGCGGTACTACAATTGCTGGGTTAGATGGCTTAAAGGAAATGAAGCTTGAAGATGCAGTGCAGGTTGCCTGCGAAAAATGTGTAAAACGAGCATATGAGCTAACACTAGAATAATACACATTTTCTTAACATATATATTTAAAAAATATGTTAGGATGATTAATATGCAGGGGACAAGTATTAAAAAAGAAAATTATATGGCAAGTTACTCTTTAATTTTGCTTGCAGGGATGTTTATTATTGGGATGATATATGGTGTTTTGCTGATAAAATCAAACTCTGACACGTTAGCAAATACAATCTCAATTATTACAAATGAGTATACAATAAAACTTCAACAACAGTCAATTTTGCAGAGTTTTATCAGCTCATTTGCATCAACATTTATTTTTATACTGTTACCTTATCTATTGGGCTATAGTGCTATTGCCCAACCGTTAATTTTACTTGTACCATGGTTTAAAGGGCTAGGTTTAGGTTTTTTTATGGCAAACCTCTATACAAGCTATGGCTTTAGTGGAATTGGGTTTTGTGCGTTGGTTATTATGCCATCAACATTGGTGGCTTTATTTTGTATTTTAATTGCAAGCAGGGAAGCTTTAAAGTTGTCCAACTTATTCTTTCAAAGTTTTGCATCAAAGCATCATAATGCTGTTGGTTTAACTACAATAAAACTATATAATTTAAAGTTATTGGTGCTTTCAGCTATTTGCCTAGCTGCATCAATAGTTAATGTTATTTGCGTCTTATTGTTTTCAAGGATGTTCAATTTTATATAAAAATATCGGAGGTTTATTATGGGGTTTTTGGGATTTGGAAATTATGCAAAGCCAGGTAAAGGGATAAAAAAAGGAGAAGTTGAAAAAAAGCGAATTTTTCAGTTCTTTGAATTGTATTTCAGAAAGTTCTCTAAATTAATACAGCTAAATTTACTGTATATTCTATTTTGCATCCCAGCTATTGTGATTGGTGTGGGTGGAATTTATCTAGTCGGGTCACTCTTTCAAAGCCCACAAGCATTTTCACTTATATCTCCTATAGTTTTTATTATTGCGATTGGTTTTACAGGGCCGGCAACTGCGGCTATGATGAGAATTGCGAGATATTTTGTTGAAGAAAAACCTGTATTTTTAATGAGCGATTTTTTCCAAGCGTTTAAAGATAATTTTAAATCAGCGTTTTTAGTTGGCTTAATTAATGGTGGCTTAGCATATGTTATATTCCAAGCAGTTTCCTTTTACTTTGCAAAGACATTGGTATCTTCGGTGTTTTTTTGGATACCACTAGTGATGATTCTATTCATTGCGGTTGTCGCTACTATGACTAATTTTTATACCTATCTTGCTATGGTATCAGTTGACTTGAACTTTAAAGGTTTAATTAAAAACTGTGTTTCCTTTGCATTTTTGGGGGCGAAAACCAATATAATAACATTGTTTTTTCTATTGCTAATTTTAGGTCCTTGCATCTTGTATTTCCCAATCTCTATACCGGTATTTCTTGTAATTGCCTTTTCAACTATTGCAATGATTGTGGCGTTTAACTCGTTCCAATATATATATAAGTACTCAATAAGACCGTATTATATTATGCACGGTTTAGAAGATCCTTATGAAGTAAAGGAAGATATGGAAGAGTCAATTTTTGAAGATACTACTGTATAAACTAAAAAGGGCAGGCTGTCTAAATGAACTGTTCTAAGGCGAAC
>DBGA01000042.1 GCA_002295325.1 Ruminococcaceae bacterium UBA866
CAGAGATTTTTCTCTTTTGAGCGATATAGCAGCGAACTACCATATTAACTCCAGGGCTTAACTCGTCACAATTTCCTCTTGTAAACACTTTAACGTCTACGATAATACCAGATTCACCATGTGGTACTTTTAGTGAAGTATCTCTAACTTCTCTTGCCTTTTCGCCGAAGATTGCACGAAGCAGTCTTTCCTCAGCAGTAAGCTCAGTTTCTCCCTTAGGAGTAACCTTACCAACAAGAATATCGCCGGAGCGAACCTCAGCACCAATACGGATAATACCGTTTTCGTCAAGGTCTTTAAGTGCATCTTCACCAACGTTTGGAATATCTCTTGTGATTTCTTCTGGGCCGAGTTTTGTATCTCTAGCCTCAGTTTCGTACTCCTCGATATGAATAGAGGTGTAAACGTCATCACGAACGATTTTTTCATTGATTAAAACCGCATCCTCGTAGTTATAACCTTCCCAAGTCATAAAGCCGATTAGGGCGTTCTTACCTAGTGAGATTTCACCGTTTGAGGTAGCTGGTCCATCAGCAAGCACTTCGCCTGCATTGATGTGTTGTCCTTTTGTAACAATAGGACGTTGGTTTGTACAAGTTCCTTGGTTTGAACGTTTGAACTTAGTAACTTTATATTGGTGCATACGTCCGTTTTCATCTTTGATTACGATTTCATCAGCAGACACACGCTCAATCGTACCAGTGTGTTTTGATACAAGTACAACACCAGAGTCAACTGCTGCTTTGTACTCCATACCAGTACCGATAATAGGTGATTCAGTTTTTAGCAGTGGAACTGCCTGACGTTGCATGTTCGCTCCCATAAGTGCACGGTTTGCGTCATCATTTTCCAAGAAAGGAATCATTGAAGTCGCAACAGATACAACCATCTTAGGGGAAACGTCCATATAATCAACGTTTTCACGGTCAGTTTCAAGAATTTCATTTTTATAGCGAGCGTTAACTCTTTTACGCTCAAATTTAGAATCTTCAGTAATTGGCTCATTCGCCTGTGCTACAACAAATACGTCTTCCACGTCAGCAGTCATATATTCAACTTCATCAGAGATAAACCCTGTTGCTTTATCAACCTTACGATAAGGTGCTTCAATGAAGCCATAGTCATTAAGACGTGCAAAGGACGCAAGATAAGAGATAAGACCGATGTTTGGTCCCTCAGGAGTCTCGATAGGACACATTCTGCCGTAATGGCTATAGTGAACGTCACGAACTTCAAATCCTGCTCTATCACGGGAAAGACCACCAGGGCCAAGTGCTGACAAACGACGCTTGTGTGTAAGCTCTGCCAGTGGGTTTGTCTGATCCATAAATTGCGATAGTGGAGAAGAACCAAAGAACTCTTTGATTGAAGCCACTACTGGTCGAATATTAATTAATGCTTGTGGAGTTACAACATCCATATCCTGTGCTTGTAGGGACATTCTCTCACGAATAACTCGCTCCATTCTGGAAAAACCAATACGGAACTGATTTTGCAAAAGCTCGCCCACAGTACGAATACGACGATTTCCAAGATGGTCGATATCGTCTACACTTCCAATTCCGTAGACAATGTTGTTCATATAGTTAATTGAAGCAAAAATATCATCCTTGATGATATGACGAGGAACAAGCTCGTTTGCTCTTTTCTTAATCATTTCAATTTTTTGCTCTTCGTTTTCAGCTTTTTCAAAGATATCCATCAAAACTTTAAAACGAACCATTTCGTTAATTCCGCATTCTTCCTTGTCAATTCCAGGTACAAAATCNNGCAATATCAACCATACCATTGGATATGATTTTTACTACCTTTTCGCCTTCATTCACATAAACATAAGCGGTATCAACGCCTGATTTTTGGATTTTAACAGCAACTTCTCTTGTAAGCTTTTGCTCTGCATCTGCAATCACTTCACCGGTTAATTCATCGATGATTGGCTCTGCTAATGTTTGGCCAACCAAACGGTTTAGTATTGATAGCTTTTTATTGTACTTGTATCTTCCGACCTTCGACAGATCATAACGACGCTCGTCAAATAAAAGCGGAACAATATGTTTTACAGCAGACTCAATTGTTGGAGGCTCGCCCGGACGAAGTTTTCTGTAAACTTCAAGAAGAGCTTCTTCACCATTTTTAGTCACATCTTTATTATTAACGGTTGCCATTACACGCTCGTCCTCACCCAAGATACCATAAACCTCGGCATCAGAACCCTCAGCAGAAGTAAGACCAAGTGTGAAATCACTTGAAATATCCTCAGCACTAACGTCATCTCTCACTTTTAAAAGAGCACGAACAAACGCTGAAATAGGAATTTTTCTGTTTTTATCTATTCTAACGTAGAAGAAGTCGTTTGAATCGGTTTCATATTCAAGCCACGCACCACGATTAGGGTTTATTGTTGATGTATAAAGTTTTTTACCGGTTTTATCATATGAATCACTGAAGTATACACCAGGTGAACGTACTAATTGAGAAACGATAACACGCTCAGCACCATTTATAACGAATGTGCCGCTTTCGGTCATCTTTGGGAAATCTCCCATGAAAATCTCTTGTTCTTTCACTTCGCCTGTTTCTCTGTTAAGTAGGCGGGCAGTCACCCTCAAAGGTGCGGCGTATGTTACGTCACGCTCTTTGCACTCTGCTACTGAATACTTAGGCTCGTCATCTAAACGATAACCAACAAAGTCCAAAACCAAATTTCCTGTGTAATCTGTAATTGCAGATACATCGCTGAAAACTTCTTTTAGTCCCTGTTTTACAAACCACTCATAAGAATTTTTTTGCACCTCAATTAAGTTTGGCATTTCTAGCACTTCGTTGATTTTTGCAAAGCTCATACGTGTGTTTGTACCCAGCTGAACCGGCTTGACATTTACCATAGGCTTATCACTCCATTCATATATTTAAAACCAACTGTCGAATATGTAGAATTTTTTGCGGTTTTAAGCAGAAAATTCTACTAATTGGTATTGCAATTTTGTATCTGTTATGATATACTGTCTTAAAGATAGGTATATCATTCCATTTTGATACAGTATATTATTATATAATGGAAAATTGCGTTTGTCAATAGATAACAGAAAAAACTTTTTTAACCCACTGAAAAATTTTCAGTGGGTTATTTTGTTTTGCTTTTTTATGACTATGAATTGAGAATGAATTCATACTCAGAAGTACCATCCTTACCATTATAGATAAAATCGTATGCAACCATACAATCTTCACCTTCTAGAATAACTCTATGTTGTGGAATTCCCTCTGCATAATTAACCTTCAATATTATAGAGTTTTTAGGGTGGACATCTTCAATATCTATAACCGACTCGCCAACCTCTAAACCCTTTTCGCCCATTTTTAATTTTGATATATTAATAGATTTTGCTTTTTCAGTGGGAATTAGTACTACTACTTCATCTGTTTGCGAAAGAACTACAGTCTGTGCTGGTGCTAGCTTATCAAGTTGTTCCTCGGTAGGATTGTTAATTAGAACAGCAATAGCACCTGTAGGAATATCATCGCCGATAATCGACTCTAACCAATTATCATCAATTAATTCACTTGATGATTGAGGTGTACTTGACTGTTGAGATTGACTTGTTTGCTTTAATGGCTGGTCATTATCATCCTTTTTATTTATAAGATTACAACTTGATAACAGCAAAGATGTGATTGATAAGGCAAGCATGATAGTAACTATTCTTTTTTTCATCCTACATCATACCTCCAAATAAAATTATAATTTGTAATCTTCTACTTAACCGTACTCAATAATTATCTCAATTTCTCATAAGTATAATTCTGACTTGCCCAGTTCTCAAATTTCTAAGTCTTGCTCCACTATCACCGTGTTCTGGGTCATTAAATAAATCAATCATCTTTTGACAAGGCAGTTCAGGGCAAAAACCACAATGTTCAAAACCTTTTTCCATACAACACTTGGCTTTATCACATTCTCCCCAAAACATTACACCTTGACTGCTTTGGCAGCCTTGACAATTAACCTTATCTTTCCAATCACACTCGCCACAATATTGCCCACACATAGCCATCATTTTTTTGTCCATTATAATCTCCTATTATGTCATCTAAATCTAAATCAGAGGTGCATATATTTACAACCTATCCATTAAAAACGTAATATAACTCATAAAGTGTGCAAACACAATTCCTGCGTCCTCTAAATCAGGGTTCCAACGTTTTACCCATTCAAGTGAAACATAGCCATCATAACCGTTCTCTTTGAGGACTTTCAGTGCATCAAAAATTGGCACATCACCATAGCCCATCATACGATATGCGAGGTGGTCGCCTAGCATAATACTATCCTTAACGTGGGTATATCGAACGTATTTACCTATGTTTCTATAAGTTTTTGATGGTGGTTCAGCGAAATAGCGGAACGGGTGGTGGATATCCCAAAGGACACCTTTATTCTCGCTTTCGATTGCCTCAATAAAATTGAGCATTTCCTCTGAGTTTGCCAAAATTCCATTTGTCTCAATGAGAGGGGTTACCCCTTTGCTCTCACCATATTGACACATTTCATTGTAGAGTTTAATGGCATTATCCATGTTGACATCTTCTGGTTGTGGGTGGGAAGAAATCATAATACGAACATATTTTGCTGAAAGCTTGCTTGCTAAATCGATGTAACTTTTTGCATCTTTTAATGCAGTATTGTTATCCTCACCGATTGAAATTCCACTTGTAAGCATTGAAAATTCAAGTCCACAAGACTTCATTTTTGCAATACTTTTTTCAATATGTTCCTCATTAAACGCCTTAATTTTAGGAACAAAAAGTTCATTTGCGACACCACGAACCTCAATACCGTCAAACCTTAAATCTTTTGCAGTAGAATATATCTCGCTCCAGTCCCAATCGGGACAGCCTAGAGTTGAAAATGCTAGTTTCATATTAATATACCTCCTTTATTAAGCAGTTTCAATTGCATTTGCTTTTTGTAGGCTTAACTTTTCAACCGCCCATTCACGCATCTTAAACTTTTGAATTTTTCCACTTGCCGTCATCGGAAAGCTATCTACAAAGGCAATATAGCTAGGCACTTTATGACGAGCCATGCTAGCTCTCACAAAGTCTTTTGCCTCTTCTTCAGTCCATTTTACACCATTTTTTAGAATTACACAAGCCATAATCTCTTCGCCATATTGCTCACTAGGAACACCGATTACCTGAACATCTTGCACTTTTTCATTGGTATATAAAAACTCCTCAATCTCTTTTGGATAGATGTTTTCGCCACCTCTGATAATCATATCTTTAATTCTGCCTGTAATCTTATAATAGCCGTTTTCATCAACCATTGCAAGGTCACCCGAGTGAAGCCAACCCTCAGCATCAATTGCTTGTGCAGTTGCCTCCTCCATTTTATAGTAACCCTTCATAATGTTATAGCCACGAGCGCAAAACTCACCAGTTTGATTTGGACCCAAGGTTTCCCCTGTTTCCGGGTCAATGATTTTGGTTTCAACGTGCGGCATAGATCTGCCAACTGTGCTTACACGCAATTCTAAGCTATCATCAATAGTCGTCATGGTTGTCGCTGGTGACGCCTCAGTTTGACCATATGTAATGGTAATTTCTTTCATTCCCATTTCGTCGACTACCTTTTGCATAACCTTAATTGGACAGGGTGAGCCAGCCATAATTCCTGTGCGTAATTTAGGGAACTTATATTTTTTGAAGTCTTCATGTTCAAGCACTGCAATAAACATAGTTGGCACACCATGCATCGCTGTACATTCCTCATCTTGAATTGCTCTCATAACCTCGGTTGGACGGTAGCTATCTATAGGAACCATAGACGTAGCATGTGTCACACACGCCATAATTGCAAGCACCAATCCAAAACAGTGAAAAAACGGAACTGGGATACAAAGTTTATCTTCGTGGGTAAAGTTCATGCAATCGCCGATACATTTACCATTGTTAACAATGTTGTAGTGGGTTAACATAACACCCTTAGGAAAGCCAGTTGTACCACTGGTATACTGCATATTAATAACATCATGGAAGTGCTGCATCGCCTTTCGCTCTGCAAGCTCTTTGTCTGAAACGGAGTTTGCTTGATTAAAAAGCTCGTTAAAAGCCATCATTCCAGCTGGTGTTTCGTCACCTGTTAAAACAACAGACTTTAAGCAAGGAAGCATTGGAATATCAAGGTTGTTTGGCTGTTGATTTTTTAGTGTAGGGCAAAGCTCGTTTACAATCTCAACATAATTCCCGTATTTTGTGCCCTTGGTCATAACAAGCACCTTTGCATCGGATTGGCGCAATAGATATTCAAGCTCAAACACCTTATAGTTTGTGTTTACTGTGACTAGGATTGCACCAACTTTTGCACAAGCAAACAAGGTTAACAGCCACTCAGGTACGTTTGTTGCCCATATTGCAACGTGGTCGCCTTTTTTAACACCAATTGCCATAAAGCCTTTTGCAATCTCGTCAACCTCTTTGTCAAACTCGCTCCAAGTGCGACAATATTCCCTATCGATATACTTGACTGCCCTCTCGTTTGGATATATTTTTGCAACATCCTCTAGTAAATCTCCAACCGTAATTTCAATTAGGCTGGCTGAGCTGCCACAGAGGCTCTCTGCTGCACCCATGTCGCGCTTAAAGTTAGCCATGTTAATTTGACTAATTTCCTCACATTGGCAGTTTTGGTTTAATTCGTTCATCATCATAATAATTTCCTCCTTAAAAAGTGTGATAGAATAAGGATTTTTTAAAGAAGATAAAAAACAAAAAAGCCCTCGTCTCCTCGAAAAAATCAAGGAGACGAAAGCGTATAGTTACTTCCGTGGTACCACTCCAGTTGGCATATGCAAAATCATATACCCACTCTTATCGCATCAGTTACAATGCTATTCCATATATCGGTGGACAAACCGTTCCAATCTAATCTCAGCATAAAGCTGATTTCAACGGACTGCTCATGGGCGAGTTCATCATATCCTAAGTACCATTTCACAGCGAACAATGGCTCTCTTAAACGTTAGTCTATAATTATTATTCCCAATCAACGCATTAAAGTATTAAATTGTTTGACATTATCATTATATTATCAGAAGTCCAATAAGTTGTCAAGTATAAAATAATCATTTTTTTATTGTTGTAAATCTGCAATTTTAAGGGTAAACCAAAAATTACTTCCAACCCCTAATGTACTGGTTACGCCAAAGCGTGATTGATGGTTTATCAAGATTGCCTTTACGATAGAAAGTCCTAGTCCTGTGCCCATTCCCTTGCGTTCGGTATTTTTATAGGGCTTGTAATATCTGTCCCAAATTAATGGCAAATCAGACTCAGAAATTCCTGTCCCTGTATCAGAAATTTCGAGTTTAACACTATCATCACCCTCACGAGTGATGGAAACCGTTATTTTCTTAATTTCACCGATATGGTTTACTGCGTTGTTGATGAGGTTATATAAAACCTGCTCAATACGCACCTCATCTGCAAACACCTCGAAGTGCTCCTCAGCGTTTAAATGAAACTCCAATCCTTTTGAATTCTCCAACAACTCAAATCGTGATAGGATATCAGAAACTTTTGTTGTGATATCAAAGCTTGTAGGGTTAAGGGCTGACTGCCCTGCTTGCAAGAGGGATAAATCCATAACATCATTGACTAGAGTGTTAAGACGATTTGCCTCGTCGACTATGATGTCAAGCTGATGCTCACGCATTACCTTATCGTCACCTGTGATGTCCTTAATTGCCTCTGCATATCCCTTTATCATGGTAAGCGGTGTGCGTATATCATGGGATATATTCGCTACAATCTCCTTTTGGAGAACATTTACCCTTGCAATTTCTTTTGTCATATTGCTAAAGCTGTCGGATAAATCACCTAGCTCGTCATTTGAATTTACCCTTACATCAACATCTAAATTTCCATTTGCAACCTGTCTTGCCGCAATGTTAATCTTTAGGATATTCTTTGTGAGCGAACGCGCAAGCCAAAACGCAATTGCTGTTGCTAACAACATTAGCATAATTGAAATATACATCAGCTGTTCACGCATTGCAATTGATGCCTCTTGCACAGGTGCTAATGCTATCGATACTGTGACAAAATAATTTCCTATATCTCCCACTGAGGTTTCAACTATTGTAGCACTGATAAAATACTCGCTGTTTTTGCCCTCATCAACTGTGGTAGTTATCTGATTGTTATCGTTTTGAATTGCAAGCTTTAAAAAATCAAGCCTATTTTTTTCATTTTGATGAATATAGCAGTTGTAGTTAAGCCCCTCATAAGTCACAACAGTACGCCCTGTAAAATCAGCAATATCAATGCAGAGAATATATTTTGAAGCAAGGGAATAGAGTTTATCTTGTGAACCTCCTACACCCTTTTCTGAAACTTCTTGTACAACTGAATTAACTACCCCCGAAAATTCAGCTTGCTTTTTTTTGAGATAGTAACCCTCAAGATAAAAAGTTTGCAAAACCCAAATAGTTGCAATAACACAGACAACTGTCCCTAATATAGCAAACCATATCTTTGTTTTTATACTAACTCTGGGTTTATTAAATTTCATCATATCTGTATCCAACACCCCAAACGGTCTTAATCAACTCTCTGTATTCACCAAGGTTGTTTCTGAGCATTTTTATATGTGTATCGACTGTGCGAGAATCGCCATAGAAGTCATAGCTCCAAATCTCATTTAACAGGTTTTCTCTTGTAAGCACAATCCCTTTGTTATTTGTGAAATAAACAAGCAACTCAAACTCTTTGGGTGTGAGGTTCAGCTTTTTATTGTTCACTCTCGCCTCATAAGAAACGGGGTTGATTGATAGGTTTTTGTAAACGTAAACCTGCTCTTTAGGTTCTACTGTTATGTGCGTTCTCTTTAGCACAGCTTTAATCCTTGCCATAAGTTCCTTTGGTGAAAACGGTTTTACCACATAATCATCAGCACCCAAATCAAATCCAAACACCTTGTCGTATTCCTCGCCCTTAGCAGTAAGCAAAATAACAGGCTTAGTCGATTTTTCCCTAATCATTCTAAGCGCAGATATTCCGTCGACAAAGGGCATCATAACGTCCATGATAACAAGATCAAATTCATATTTATTGAATAGTTCTACTGCTTGTTGCCCATTGGCTGCCTCGTCATATTCATACCCCTCAAATTTAAGGTATTGTTTAATAATGTCCCTGATTCTAGCCTCATCATCTACCACTAGAATTTTTGCCATTTTGTCCACCTCCATACTATCTGCTGTTTTATCAATGTGTAAACCCCACGGACGACCGCAGGTCGCCCCTACATTTTTTATTTTATAAAACGCCATAATGAAATGCTAACAAAAAAGTGTGTTTAATTTGTGATAAATTCTTTTTGATTTTATAAATTGTATGGTAACGGATATTTGTTACAGCAATTCACGATATAAATCCGTCTTTTTAAAGCCATATGCTTTTGCAATTTCCTTTGAAACATCGGTTGCCTTTTGTCCTTCATCGACCATTGATTGTGCCATTATTACCGCTTGTTCAAAGGTTACCTGCTCTTTGGTGGTTGGTTCACAGCCTGCGATTACTAACACAAATTCACCTTTTGGAGCAGTTGCTTGATAGTATTCCACAGCCTCAGAGAGCGTCATGCGAAGGACCTGCTCATAAAGCTTAGTGAGTTCCCTTGCGATTGAAATTTGACGGTCACCCAGTGTCGCTAGCATATCTTTTAGTGTAGGCAACAACTTGTGGGGTGCTTCGTAAAATATCATGGTGCGTTCTTCGTTTATAATTGACTTTAAATGTGCAACACGGTTTGATTTATTGGTGGATAAAAAACCTTCAAAGGTAAAACGTGAGGTTTTAAGTCCACTCAATGCAAGTGCAGAAACCACTGCACTTGCACCTGGAATTACCTTTACATCAATATTTTGCTCTGCACAAAGTCTTACTAAATCCTCGCCTGGGTCTGATATACAAGGCATTCCTGCATCAGATACGATTGCGCAGGTTTCTCCTGCTAAAATTCTATCAACAATATATTGTCCACGCTCACGAAGATTGTGCTCGTAGTAGCTTATCATTGGTTTTTTTATTTCAAAGTGATTTAACAGCTTAACGGTAACTCTTGTGTCCTCTGCTGCAACAAAATCAACTGCTTTAAGGGTTTCAATCGCACGATAACTCATATCGCCGAGGTTTCCTATCGGTGTTCCCACCACATATAATGTTGGCATAGTTTCTCCTTTGGTAGTATTATTTCCCGTAGATTGATTGCATTTCGCTTGTATATTCTTCACCGTCATATATGTAGAGATTTGGCATCACCTTCATAAATGGCTTTGATGATTTTTTACCCTCAATTAAAAATAGCCACGGGGCTTGCTCAGGTGTCTTTGAAACAAAACGTAGCAGCTTAGGCTCAATATCGTTTAACTTCATTGCTGTAATAACATCAGCCAAACGTTCAGGACGTTGACAGATGCAAAGTCTGCCCCCATATTTGAGTAACTTTTTTGCCGCCTTGCAAACATCATCAATCACACATAGCACTTCATGTCGTGCAATCTGTTCCGCAGTTAGCTCACTTAAAATCCCAGCATTATTTGCCTTATATGGTGGGTTGCAAGTAACAAGGTCAAACTGTCCAAACTCCATATTGCTAAGCTCTTTTAAATCGCAAAGCTTAGGGATAACCTCATTATCGAGGGTAGAATTTTCAATCGACAGCTTAAACTGTTCAATTGCCTGCCCTTGAATATCAACTCCATAAACCTTATGAGGCTTGTTCTCCTTTGACATAATCATAGGGATAATGCCACAGCCTGTCCCCAAATCGCAAACAAGATCCTTTTTTCGAGGATTTGCAAAGTTTGCAAGTAAAAATGCATCTGTACCAAAACGATGCTCCTTGCTGATACACACATTTATATTATCATTTAGCTTTTCAAGCTTAAATTTTTCATTCACTAAGGGTATACCTCACTTCTTTTTTCTGTTCCTAATCTTTTCTTTTTTCTCATTTGCAATCTTCATAATTTTTTCGTTAAAAATAATTCCTATAACAGAAATTACGCCGATAACCACAAATATAATTATCGTTTGCAACCATTTTCCCTCGCCAATTGAAGAACCTGCAAAGGTGGAGGAAATAATTGAAGGTATTCTTGCTACAGTTACGAGGATAAAAAATGTCATTGGCTTAATCTTTGTAGCAGGCATAAAATATGTCAGCAAATCTTTTGGTGTTCCGGGAATGAAAAATAGGAAAAATACAATCATCTCAAACTTTTTTGTATCATGCAAAAACTTATATTTATCAAGTTTACCGCCACCCACAAGCCTATTAATAAAGCCCATACCGAGCAATTTCACCATATAATAAATAAGCACGGTTCCAATTAGCATACCTATGGTGCAAATGACATATCCCCCAAGTGTTCCATACAAAAGACCAGCCAAAACCTCGATTGGCTCACCCGGAATAAACGCTAGGATAACTTGAAGCATTTGTACTCCAATCAAAATCAAAATTCCATATACACCCTTTGCATGAATGTAGTTTTGAAACGCCTCACGTCCACTTTCATCTTTTAGCGAAAGCATATGAGGAAATAGCTTAATTGTAACGAAAGTCAATATGACAATTATGACAGCAAACCCCACAAATTTTATAAATTCAACTTTATTTTGCTTTACCGTCTGCTTAAATTTATGCTCCATTTGTTTTTCCCCAACCTTATATTTTTTAGTTTTATTATATCATATGCGTAAGCGTTGATATAATTTGCCTTCTTTGCCGATAAGGCAAAGGGCATTTAAAATATAATAAAGCTATGCTTTATTATACCTATTATATTTCAACAATTCAATTAAAACGTAATATTGTTCTGTTAACTTAGTATAATATATACACGATTGGGTTTCAGATTTTTCTTCGATTTTTCCTAAAAAGGCACTAAGATTGATAATCTTAGTGCCTTTTTTCTTAGAACTTACTTATTTTGTAAAATATTCAACACCTGATTTGAATATCTTTTGGTCTTTGTTTCCATGAATATTCTTGCAGATATTCTCACCAATACGCTCACTATGAGCCATTTTACCAAATACTCTACCGTCAGGAGAGGTAATTCCCTCGACTGCCATGTCGGATTCGTTTGGATTGTATGCAATGTTATAGGTTGGTTGCCCTGCAAGGTCAACATATTGGGTTGCAATTTGTCCGTTTTCAATCAGTTTTGCAATCATTTTGCTGTCTGCAATAAACCTACCCTCACCATGTGAGATTGGAACTGTATGAATATCACCTACAGCAGTATTATAAAGCCATGGTGATTTATTTGAGCTAATGCGAGTGTCTACCATAAGTGATTGATGACGACCGATTGTGTTATATGTCAATGTTGGTGATGTATCGGTAACGTCGCAAATCTCACCGTATGGAACAAGTCCAAGCTTAATTAGGGCTTGGAAACCGTTGCAGATACCGAGCATTAAGCCGTCACGGTTTTTAAGCAAATTCATAACCGCTAGACTTACTTGTGGGTTTCTGAAAAATGATGTAATGAATTTTGCAGAACCGTCTGGCTCATCACCACCGGAAAATCCACCCGGAAGCATGATAATTTGTGAATTGTCTATCTTTTGAGCAAATGCTCTTACGCTCTCCTCGATTTGTGCACTTGTAAGATTTTTGATTACAAAAATCTCCGCTTCTGCCCCTGCCTTTTGGAATGCTCTAGCCGAATCATATTCGCAGTTTGTTCCAGGGAAAACTGGAATTAGGACACGAGGTTTTGCAATTTTAATTGCAGGAGAAATACGCTCTGATTTTCTTGTCTTATGGCTGATAGTCTGTGGAGTTTTTGTTTTTTGTGCAATTCTGTATGGGAATACTGACTCCAATGCCTTTTCATAGGAGTTTTGCAAAATTTTCATATCTACCAATGCCATATGCTCTGGGATTACAATTACATATTTTGAGGTTGTAGTACCAATAATTTTTAAACCATCTTCGCAAGCTTTTTTGTCAATCTCAAGCACAAACCCACCATAAACAGGGTTAAACATAATTTCTTTGCCAACTGCCTCTGTAAGCTTTACACCCATTTTATTGCCTAATGACATTTTTGCAAGTGTTTCAACAAGTCCACCCATAGTTAAAGTAGAGCAAGCATTTACGCAACCGTTTTGGATAAGCTCCTCAACCTTTGAGAATACAGCTTTTACGCTCTCAAAGTTTGGAATACCATTTTCGTCATACTCAGGAGTAATAATTGCAATTCTTGAGCCTGGGCGCTTAAATTCCTGTGAAATAACCTTGTCGGCTTTTGTGAGCGATACTGCAAAGGAAACAAGGGTTGGAGGAACGTCAATGTCCTGAAATGTTCCACTCATGGAGTCTTTTCCACCAATTGAGCCAATTCCAAGTTCAAGTTGTGCTTTGAATGCACCCAAAAGTGCAGCCATAGGCTTGCCCCAACGTGAAGGTGTGTTTTGTGTTCTCTCGAAATATTCTTGGAAGGTTAACCAGCATTGCTTATGGCTACCACCAACAGCGATAACCTTAGCAACCGACTCAATCACTGCATACATTGCAGAATGATATGGGCTTTGCTCTGAAATGTATGGGTTGAAACCCCATCCCATTACTGACGCTGTGTTCGTCTCGCCTTTAAGCACAGGGATTTTTGCAACCATTGCTTGTGTTGGAGTTAGCTGATTTTCTCCGCCAAATGGCATCAACACAGTCCCTGCTCCGATTGTTGCGTCAAAACGCTCTGAAAGTCCTTTTTGTGAGCAAAGGTTTAGATTTGACATATGCTCAATTATATTTTGTGCTGTAATTTCTTTGTCAAAGACAGGTTTAACTACAGCCTTTGTAATTTCAATATCGGTATGTTTTACTGCACCGTTTGAGTTTAAGAACTCACGAGAAAGGTCAACGATACGGTTGCCCGACCAATCCATAGTAAGACGAGCCTCTTTTGTCACAACAGCAACAAAGGTAGCCTCGATATTCTCTTCATTTGCAAGCGCAATGAATTTTTCCATGTCATCTTTTCTTACAACGCAAGCCATTCTCTCTTGTGATTCGCTGATTGCAAGCTCAGTTCCGTCAAGTCCATTGTACTTTTTAGGAACAGCGTCAAGGTTAATATGAAGCCCGTCAGCAAGCTCTCCGATGGCAACAGATACACCACCTGCTCCAAAGTCGTTGCAACGTCTGATAAGACGAGTTGCCTCTTCATTTCTGAATAAACGCTGAATTTTTCTCTCTTCAGGAGCATTTCCCTTTTGCACTTCTGCGCCACAGCTTTCAAGGCTGTCTAGTGTATGAGATTTTGATGAGCCTGTAGCACCACCACAACCATCACGTCCAGTTCTTCCACCAAGCAATACAACAACGTCACCAGCCTCTGGCACTTCACGCACTACGTTTTTAGCAGGAGCTGCGCCGATTACTGCGCCCATCTCCATACGTTTTGCAACATATCCAGGGTGATAAAGCTCGCTCACTTGTCCTGTTGCAAGTCCGATTTGATTTCCATAGGAGCTATATCCAGCCGCTGCACCTGTTACAATTTTGCGTTGTGGCAGCTTACCGCTGATTGTGTCCTCAACTGATACAAGTGGGTTTGCAGCACCAGTCACACGCATCGCTTGATAAACATAAGAGCGCCCAGAAAGTGGGTCACGAATAGCACCACCCAAACAGGTAGCAGCACCACCAAAAGGCTCGATTTCTGTTGGGTGATTGTGGGTTTCATTTTTGAACATCAATAGCCAATCTTCGTCTACACCGTCAATGTCAACCTTGATTTTTACGGAACAAGCATTGATTTCCTCTGACTCGTCCATATCTTTTAAGATGCCATCTTTTTTAAGCTTTTTTGCTCCAATGATAGCCAGATCCATAAGGGTAATCGGTTTGTCGGTTCTTCCCGCATATAAGTCCTCACGAGTTACAAGGTACTCTTTATATGTATCGGCAATAAAGCTGTCAGCAATTTTAACGTCATCTATATTAGTAGAAAATGTAGTGTGTCGGCAATGATCAGACCAGTATGTGTCAATCATTTTGATTTCAGTTATAGTTGGGTTTCTCTTTTCAGTGTCTTTAAAATAAGCCTGACAAAAAGTGATATCATCCAAGTCCATTGCAAGAGAGTATTCATTAACAAAGGAATTTAATCCGTCCTTATCAAGGTCAATAAAGCCCTCTAAAGTTGCAACGGTTGTCTTTTGCTCATAGTGTGACTCTAATGATAAAACTGTATCAAGACTTGCTTCACGGCTCTCAACAGGATTGATAAGATATGCCTTAATCTTGTCGAATTGAGCATCAGTAATTTCACCCTCAACGATATAAACCCTTGCATTTTTAACAATAGGTCTGTCACCCTGAACCAAAAGCTGAATACATTGTGCGCAAGAATCTGCACGTTGGTCAAATTGTCCCGGAAGATATTCAATGGCAAAAACACGTGTATTTTCCTCAAGCTTTGGCAATTCAAAGTAGATATCATCTACTTGTGGCTCGGAAAAAATTGTTGGCTGCGCTTTTTTAAACGTTTCTTCAGATACACCCTGTACATCATAGCGGTTAATCACTCGAATATTTTGAACGTTACTCATCAAAAGTGAGCTTTTTAGGTCTTGTAAAATACTATGGGCTTCAACTGCAAAACCAGACTTTTTCTCAACATAAATGCGGTAAACTGACATAATCGACACTCCTATAATTCTAATTATAACACTTTGAAAAAATAATTATTAAAGTGTTATTTGCCGTCCATTTTACCCCCCGTTAGGAAGATAGAATAGGGCATTTGAAATTAATTGTTAGTGATGTAATTTTTATGAAAAATCACGTTGTTACACTATTTTCTAGGTTGTTACACTAGTTGTCCTATACAATGCTCGTCCTCTCGTTTTGTTAACAAAACCTTGAGAATTGAGCCACTTATATCCTTATCGCTTTTCGCTACTACCTTTGTATAATTCTTGGTGTAGCCCACATAGTTGTTGTCGGATTGCTTTGTTTCAAATAAAACATCTTGTATTTTTGAAATTTGGCTGTCCAAAAACTCCTGCTGGGTTTTTATCGTTACTTCAATCATTTTTTTGCTACGAATATCTTTTATATGCTTGTCCACTTGGTTTTCCATAGTAGCGGCACGAGTACCCTCTCTAATAGAATAGCTGAAAATGTGCGCCTTTGCAAACGCTATTTTTTGTGCAAATTCTAAAGATTCTGAAAACTCTCGCTCATCTTCTCCAGCAAATCCCACCATAATATCGGTTGTGATTGCAGGATTATCAAATTTATTGCGTATATTTTTTACAATGTCATAGTATTCGTCGGCAGTATAATGCCTATTCATTCTCTTTAATGTATCATCACTTCCACTTTGCAGTGAAAGGTGAAACTGTGGGCAGAATTTATCAAGACTAGCCATGCGAGCAAGGTCGTCCTCGGACAAAAGCTCCGGCTCAAGCGAGCCTAGTCTAACACGCTTTACCCCCTCGATGGAACAAGCAAGCTCAATTGCATCAATCAGCCTTACATCGTAACCTGTTTCCTTGCCATATGAGCTTAGATTAATTCCTACAAGGACAATTTCCTTGTAGCCGTTCTGGGCTAATGCCTCAAGCTCTTCTTTGATGTCTTCTAGCTTTTTACTGCGAATTGGGCCTCTTGCCGTTGGAATGATGCAATAAGAGCAATACCTGTCGCAACCGTCCTCAATCTTAACAAATGCCCTTGTATGTTCATGAAAGGTTGACGTCTTCATCGGTTCAAAGCTCTCGTCTTTTTCATGGGGAGTGATGTCTATTACACGTTCTCTAGTTTGCAGGAACTTCTTAACGTTAGAGAGAAGTGCACTTCGGTTATAAGAACCCTGCAAAACGGAAACCTCGCTGATAATTTTTGCTTCCTCAGGAAAAGCCTGAGGAAAACAGCCTGTAAGTGCAATCACTGCATTTTCATCAGAACGTTTTATCCTTCTTATAAGCTGTCTTGTCTTTTTGTCGCCTGACTCTGTCACTGTACAGGAATTTATCACATAAACGTCTGCCTCATCGTCAAAGCTTACGATGTCAAATCCATCGTTTGCAAACTGATTTGTCATGACTGCAGTTTCATACTGGTTTACTTTGCAGCCTAAAGTATAAAAAGCAATTCTCATTTATCCACCATAGTAGCAGGAGATAACACCCATATTGTGTAGCTACACAATATAAATACTCAATACCTCTGCACACGACATCTTTCATATATATTTTATTCACCATAATAACCAAATTTTTGGTCTCAAATTTATGCTTTACATTAATATTATAATTGATTTGCCCAGAATTTACAATTATCAGTTGACTAAAAAGTATGCATCTGTTATAGTGAATTTATAGTCAAATATTATAAAAAATAATATCAGGAGGAAAATTATATGAAATCAGTTAATATTAAATTGGCAACTATCAGCGACGTTAAAGTTTTTGTAAACACTGTAGCAAAATACGACTTTGATGTAGATCTAATCTCAGGTAGATATGCAATCGATGCAAAATCAATTATGGGTATCTTCAGCCTTGATATATCAAAACCTATTAAGTTGGATGCTCACACTGAGGACGCTGATGCTTTCTTTGCAGACATCAAACAATTCGTGGTTGAATAACCTTTAAATCGAATTTATCAATCCCCACTTTAAGCTTTTTAGTTTACTGTGGGGATTGTTTTTTATATAGAAAAGGGTTGCTCAATTTTTATTAAACTTCATAAAATATTCCAATATTGTGTTTCTTTACATAAAATAAAGGGCTGCGTTACAGCAACCCTTTTTGAAAACTTATTATTCAGCAAAGCCTGACTCAACCAGTCTTACTAGTCCGTCGACAGCATTTTGCTCATCAACTCCGTCAGCGATAATTTTGATTTCTGTACCACCAACGATACCTAGGGAAAGAACACCCAAAAGGCTCTTTGCATTCACTCTGCGCTCTTCTTTTTCCACCCAGATTGCTGCTTTAAATTCATTTGCTTTTTGTATAAAAAATGTTGCAGGACGTGCATGCAAACCTACTTGATTTTGAACTTTTACTTCCTTAACGTACATAAATAAGCTCCCTCTTTTAATAATATCTATATTTTAACACTCAACTGTTCAAGGTAATTATAGCACATAAATGTATGCAGTCAACGAGTTAATTGTATTTTAAATCAATAAAATCGCAATTTCTGCTTTTTCCCTATTATAGCCGTTTTTAGCAGACTCTAGTTGTGCAACATTCACATAAAGTTTTCAACATATTAATCATAATTGCTCAATCTATTTTAATCTTATTGATAATTTTATTATCAAGCTTTGTTGGTTTGTATAATTTCATCATATCTGGACGTTTTTTCAACGTCCTAATCAGACGTTGCTCTTGTCGCCATTCTATGATATTTTTGTGATGTCCCGATAAGAGCACCTCGGGCACTTTATTTTCTCGCCAAGTTTCAGGGCGAGTATAGTGAGGATACTCAAGAAGTCCATCAAAATGACTTTCTTCTTCATAACACTCGCTTGAGGCAAGTACTCCGTCGCACATTCTAGCAACAGTATCCACAAGTACCAATGCAGGCAATTCTCCACCCGTTAGCACATAGTCACCAATCGAGATTTCCTCGTCTACAATTTCCTCAATCACTCGCTCGTCAACACCCTCGTAATGCCCACAAATAATGAAAATGCATTCCATCTTGGACAACTCGATTGCACGTTGCTGGGTTAATACTCCACCCTGTGGTGACATATAGATAACGTGTGGCTTTTTATCAAGTTTGTCGCTGACAGCCTTATAGCATTGATAAATCGGCTCTGCTTGCATCACCATAACCTTGCCACCACCATAGGGGGTATCGTCCACCCGTCTATGCTTATCAGCTGTATACTCTCTAATATTGTGGCAGTAAAGCTCGATTAAGGACGCACGTCTAGCACGTCCTACAATGCTTTCATTCAGCACCGCTTCACACATTTCCACAAAAAGTGTTGCAATATCAATCCTCATCGCTAAATAGTCCTTTGATTGGTCTTATTTTCATAACGCCTGCATCAATATCGGTTTCAATTACAACCTGTTTGATTGCAGGAATTAGATAAACCTTTTCACCCTGTTTTATATGATAAACATCGTTTGCACCGGTTTGACTTACCTCGATAAGTTCACCGTAAACGATGCTATTGTCGTCTGCATCAATCACCTGTAGCCCTTCCAAATCCTGAATAAAATAACTGCCCTTTGGAAGCTTTACTTCATTTTTATTTAGATAGAGCATCTTGTTTCTATAATTATTTGCTGTTTCGATATCATTAATGCCTGCTATTTTCATAATAACGATATTTTTTTGCACACGTGAGCGCTCAACCTTAATTGGAGTTTTGCCCTCATCAAGAAAAAGCACTTTAAAATCTAATAAAAACTCAGGACTGTCGCACCAAGGGTTAACACGCAATTCGCCTTTAATGCCCTGTACTGTTACGATTTTTCCAACTTCAATATATTGTTTTTTCATTCAAGGGAGCATAAATTTGTACATCTAGCTATGCTAGATGGGCTGAATTCCTAGGCACCATTGTCGCCAAAGAATTCATGCCCCCACCCATGTCGTGCCCAAAGCTAACATAAAAGTGAAGATTTTATGCCCACGTCCCACCTTTCGTTGTAAAAATGTTATATTTGAAACTAAAAGGGAAGCTTAACGCTTCCCTTTATGACTATTTTCTACAGTAGTAATGATACCGCGAGAACAAAGTTTAGCCATAAGCCAAATTCAATACGCGATATATGTGCAGATTTAATCCGCCTAGTCGATTTCTACTGCAATTTTTTGATTGGTGCGAGATGCACCGGCACGCATAACAATACGAACTGCTTTTGCAATTCTGCCCTGCTTGCCGATAACTCTGCCCATATCCTCTGGGGCAACGTGTAGGTGATATACAACAACACCCTCAGCGTTTTTTTCGTCAATAGTAACGCTAACAGCGTCCTTGTTGCCGACTAGTCCCTTTGCAAGTACTTCTAGTAATTCTTTCATTTGTAATTCTCCATTCTGCCAAGTTGGGCATAAGTAAAAAATGGATCGGCGAGCCGCCGGTGGCATACCACGTTAAAGTAGTTAAGCCTAAGAACATACCGATTAACAGAGCAAAGCTCAATTTAATCGGTAAAATCAAATACAAACTAGATAGTTTCGTTTGCTTTAAGAAGTCTCTTAACAGTTTCAGTTGGTTGAGCACCGTTTGCAATCCATTGTTTTGCTTTTTCTGCATCAACTTTAACTATTGATGGGTTTTTAGTTGGGTCATAGTAACCTATTTCCTCAATAAATCTACCATCTCTTGGGTATCTTGAATCTGAAACAACAATGCGGTAAAATGGAGCTTTTTTAGCGCCGATACGACGTAATCTAATTTTTACAGCCATTTATAAACACCTCCTATAAATTTTAAAAATAAATATATTTCACCTTGTATTAACAAGAGTAAAAGCTAGCGTTTTTTCTTCTTCGCTTTTTTTGCCATTGCTTTTCCCATTCCCGGCATTTGCTTCATCATTTTTTGCATCTGCTCAAACTGTTTAAGCAAGCGGTTAACATCCTCAACCTTCATACCGCTACCGGCAGCAATTCTGCGTTTTCTATTAGGGTTTATGATTGCAGGTTTTTCACGCTCTGCCTTTGTCATTGAGGTAATAATTGCCTCAACCCTCAAAAGCTGACGTTCGTCAATGTCAACGTCCTTTAGTTGATTGCCAACTCCGGGAATCATTGAAAGCATCTGCTTCATATTGCCCATACTTTTCATTTGATACATTTGATCCAAAAGATCATTCATATCAAATTTGTTTTCTTTCATACGAGTCATCATAGCGCTTGCTTTTTTCTCGTCTATGTTTGACTGTGCTTTTTCAATCAGAGTTAAAACGTCGCCCATACCAAGTATTCTTGACGCCATACGCTCTGGGTGGAATGGTTCAAGCTCATCAAGCTTTTCACCCATACCGATAAATTTAATTGGTTTACCAGTAACAGCAAGCACGGAAAGTGCCGCACCACCACGAGTATCACCATCAAGCTTTGTTAGAATTACTGAATCTATGCCAAGTGATTCATTAAAGGACGCTGATACATTCACTGCATCTTGTCCAGTCATCGCATCAACTACAAGCATAATTTCGCTTGGGTTAACTGCTGATTTGATATTTTTAAGTTCACCCATCAGCGTTTCATCTATATGCAAACGACCTGCGGTATCAATGATAACAATATCATTACCGTGATCTTTGGCGTGCACAATCGCTTTTTGTGCAATTTCAACGGGATCAATTTGTCCTAAAGAAAAAACCGGCACACCAGCTTGGGATCCGACAACCTTTAACTGGTCAATCGCAGCAGGGCGATAAATATCGGCAGCAACAAGCATAGGACGTCTGCCTTGCTTTAGAAAATATTTTGCAAGTTTTGCGGCATGAGTTGTTTTACCAGCACCCTGTAATCCACACATCATGATGATGCAAGGTGGCTTTGATGGGATATTAATACGCTGATTTTCGCTGCCCATTAAGCTGCATAGCTCTTCGTTTACTATTTTAATTACCTGTTGTGCAGGAGTAAGACTTTCCATAACTTCAACGCCAACACAGCGTTCGCTTACGCTTTTAATAAAATCACGAACGACTTTATAACTAACGTCTGCTTCAAGGAGAGCCATTTTGACTTCACGCATAGCGTCTTTTATATCGTTTTCGTTCAGCTTGCCTTTTGATTTCAATTTTTTAAAGGCAGCGCCTAGTTTATCGGCTAAAGATTCAAATGCCAAAAATACTCATCCTTTCTAGGAAGTTTCCTTCACATAGCTGTCAATAATTCTATTTATTTGGTCAATGTTATCGGAAATAGCGTTGGAATAATGATGAGCTTTGTTTTCCTTTTCGATACGCTCGATAACATATTTGATAGATTGGATTGTTTTTTGTGTGTCAATGTAAGAATCAAACATCTTCAGTTTGTCCTCAAGCTCAAACAAAAAAACTTCGCCCCTCTTAATTGAGTCACGAACGCCCTGTCTTGTTATTCCTTGATGTTCAGCAATTTCACTAAGGGAAAGATCTTGATTGTAATAAAGGTCAATAACATCACGCTGTTTCTCAGTTAGCATATCGCCATAAAAGTCAAGTAATACAGCAACGCTTAGGTTTTTGCCCACAGTCAATTCCTCCTAATGTTATGCATCATTGTAAAGCGATTTACTTTACAATGATTATTATAGCTTATCGTATAAAAAATGTCAAGTAAAATAATCAGATATTTAGCATAAAATTTTATAGTTATTATGCCGAAAATGGGGTGGCATGGAAACCGCCCCTACACCTTTTTTGCAATCAAAAATTTAATCTTAATTCCCTCTGCGGAATACATATCTTCGTGTTCTGTTCTATAATTCGGCTCATAACCGCTACTATGTAGATCGGTAGTTTGATAGATGACTTCAAACTCTGCCTCCTCAAAATAGGAGAGAGAATGAGAAAACAGCTGGTCATCATCTGTTTTAAAGTGTACCTCGCCAGAATCTTTCAAGAATTTTCTGTAATTTAAAAGCTGACGTGTATGGGTAAGACGTTTTTTATATTGCTTTGGCTTGTGCCACGGATTGCAAAAATTAATATAAATTCGGTCAATGACGTCACCCGAAATAATGTTTTCAATGCGTTCGATATTTTGCCATGTCGTACATACATTTTTTATTTCAAGAGATTTTTCCTTGTATGACGCTTCAATATTGCGTTTGGTAAGCCCTAGCATATCGCTACTTAGGTCAACACCAATAAAGTTGATATCTTGATTTACAACCGCAACCTGCGCTAAAAACCTACCCTTTCCACAGCCAAGCTCCAAATGGATTGGGTTGTCATTTTTAAAGTAGCCTTTCCAGTTGCCCCTATAATCCTCTGGGTTTTTTATATAAAATGGGCATACAGCAAGCTCGGGTTTTGCCCATTTTTTAGTTCTCATTCTCATATTCGTCACCTCATAAACAGTATCGGTATTGTGTTATTATATCAACCCCTGCGATGATATAATTTGCCATCTTTGCCAATGAGGCAAAGGGCATTTTAAAATATAATATTTGCCATTCAAATATTATATCTAATATCTTACATAATTGCAATATCCTGTTGCTTGACTTTTTCTTCTCACGTCTTTATAATGAAGTTAACAAACTTAACTAAATGGAGGCAGAGTATGAAGGCAGGCAATCAAACACTCTTAAAGAAAAATAATCAACGAGCAATTATTGATTATATAATTCAAAATGGTCCAATTTCTAGGGCAGATTTGTCCAAGAAGCTAAAAATTAGCAAACCAACTGTTTCTGCAAATGTGGCAGAGCTTATCGATATGCATCTTTTAAGGGAAATTGGTTATAGTGAAACGGACATAGGCAAAAAGCCTATGCTTGTTGACTTTGATAAAGATTTCAGGTTTGTATTGGCACTTGACTTTATCAGCTATATTGCTATAAACAAGGTTTCTGTTGCAGTATGTAACTTGTACTGTGACCCTATTTTCATTGATACAATCAATCTTCCACCTGATTTTGATGCAAATTTCATTAAGAAAAATCTTCCAAAATCTATTATGGAACTGTTTAAAAGATATAATGTTTCGATGGATAAAATCGCTAAAATGGTTATCAGTGCGCCAACTGTTTGGTATGATGATGACCACGTAAATTTTGAGTGCAGAACCGGTGAGATTGTAAACCTATCCGAGATATTCAAACCCTACTTTAAAAATAGAATTGTTGTAAAAAATGACATCAACCTTGCAGCACTTGGTGAAAAATATTTTGGTGTAGGAAAAGATGTGGACACCCTGTTTTTCGCTTGGATTTCAATTGGTGTCGGCGGAGGAATTATTTTAGACGGCGAGCTTTACGAGGGTAAGGCTTTGAACGGCGGAGAACTTGCTTATTCAACGGTATACAACGAGGATTTAGATCGATTTGAATATTTTAGAGATATTACCGATATGAATGGCATCAGACGATATATTCAATCAAACCATAAAAAAGCCGAAACATCCTTAATCGCAGACCAACTGCTTGATGGCACATTTACACTTGATATGATGATTAAGGCTTCCCTACAAGGTGATATATTTTGTAGCAGATTTGCCAAACACGTTGGCAAGATTACTGCAGTTTTACTCTCCAACCTATCAAGCGTAATCGACCTTGAAATGATTATTGTCGGTGGCGACTATGCCCGATTTGGTGATGTTTTCTTAAACGAAATTAGAATTATGACAAAAGATATACCTACCACCAAGGTGGCAATTACTGCTCCCGAACACTCAAATTCAGCAATGTATGGTGCTTTCAAATTTGGTGCAGAACACATTATTTCAAAATTGATATAAAAAAGTAAAAAAGCTGTGATACCCAATTGGGTATCACAGCTTTTATTTACATTACCACTTAAAAAATAATTGTGTTTTCTCTCCCGTTTTCACAAACCCCAATTTTAGGTACATTTCTTTTGCCGTATCATCTTCATCTGTCATTACATAAATAGTTTGGGCATTATTTTTTATAGCTATTCCAATTAATTCTTTTAAAATCGCTGTACCATATCCCTTGCGTTGATGTGTGGATAGTACTCCAAAGTCCTCCATTTTTGTAACATCGTGACTTGAAACCATATCACAATTCCCAATCGCTACCCCATCGTCATAACAAATATAGGAATCCACTCCTGTGTCAGATAAATAAACCTTGCCTCGTCTGTAAACCATTCTGGTGCAAAACTCTCTCCCAAAGTTCTCTCCATTGTGTGCGAGTTGCAGATGCAAAGCATCTTCAACCATTTTATCGCTGTCCACTTTTTTTATAATGCAACTTTCGTTGCCTTGTAATTTTGAAAAATTAGCAATGTCAAAAGAATAAAACCCATATGTTGTTACTTCAGGTTTGGTTTTAAACATTGAAATTAGAGAGTCGCTAACAGGAGCAGTTTGCATAATGTTACAAAAGTTATTGCCATCCAACATACTTTGTGATATCTCTTGCTCAATAGTACTATGTAACGAATTATCTTCCATTGCATTTTTTATAAAAGTATAATTAAAATCATACATATCTGGGAGTAAATTATCACGATACCTAATAACATCTTGGGTTTCAACAAAACTAGAAAAACATTTGGTATATGCCAATTCGCAATTAATAATCTTTTCGTTGTTCATAATCATTTATTTTCACTTTCTTTTTTCAATTTATTCAGTCAACATCTTAATAAAATTCTTTTGCTCCTTACGAAAATCATATCCGCAATGCAAATAAAACTCATGTGCCTTTTCCCGATTCATACCCGAAACCAAACGCACTCCAACAGATCCATCACTAACAGCCCAATTCTCCAATGCTTGGAGCAATAGTTTACCGATACCTTTACCACGATATTGTTCATCAACAGCGATTGCCATTATATTTTTCAAAGAATCTGAATAAGTGCACTCGTAATCGCTACCATGTATGTACCCGACAACTTCGCCTTCTTCACAGGCAACAAACAATTTATCGGTAGTTTTTGATAAGATGTAGTCAAGTCTTGCCTTGGTTTTTTCATTTGGATAGTCATACCCGAAAGAATATTTGTTAATTTCATATATTCGTTGTGCGTCTTCGATTATAGCAGACCGTATTGTTATCATGTTTTCACCCGCTCAATATAAATATCATTATGGAATATTTTTACTATAACACATTACATACTAAGTCGCAAACATATTATAAAGATTACAATATAAGTTTATATTGTTACCGATTTGACATTATTTAGTCTATAGTATAAACTAATCATATATTTAATTAGTTTACAAACTGAAAGGAGAATTATGGACAAGTCAAGTTTTCGCAATACGCTTACCTCTATTTTAGCGGTAATTATATCAATCATACTAATTTTTATTGGAAATTTAATATGCAAAACCGATATTCCGGTTAATCAAGATGAATTGATTTACCCAGCTAAAATCACCTCAATAGAAGGTATTGAGGTGGATAAATTCAGTCTTGATGATGGTGAAACTACAATAACAAACGAAAATATTATTTTTAAAGCAAAGGTAACTGGCGGTGACCATAAGGGCGAAGAAATTGAGGGGTCACAATACATAGATAAATTATATTTCTTTACCCCAAGAGAAGTTGAAGTAGGCGATGAGGTTTTACTATCTTATTTGCAAGACACTGAAACCCTTGATTATATTTGGCAATTTGCAGAGTATAACAGAATGAATAATATAATGTGGCTTACTGCAATATTTTTCGCAATTATTATCTTAATTGGAAAGAAAAAAGGTATAACAACTATCCTGTCACTTGTTTTAACTGGAGCAGTAATATTCTTAGTTTATATTCCGGCTATATTATACGGCTATAGTATTTACCTCTGGACATGCATTATCAGTGTGTTTATTATATTTATGAGCCTCATTTTAATAAACGGTATAAACAAAAAAACTTTAGCCGCAATTTTAGGAAATATAGGCGGTGTATTGGTTGCAGGAATACTCGGTCTCTTAATGAATAATCTGCTCGAGATTACAGGGTTTGTAGATGAAAGTTCTGCTTTTTTGATGGATATCGGCACAAAAACAGATATTGATTTAAGAGCAATTGTTTGGAGCAGTATTGTTATCGGATCACTTGGAGCAATTATGGACGTTGCTATGTCTATTGCTTCTTCAATGAATGAGTTTTCTGAGACAATGGAAAATAAAAGCTTTATAAAAATGCTTAAATCAGGCATGAATGTCGGAAGAGATGCTATAGGAACTATGACAAATACATTGATTTTAGCATATATCGGAGGCGCCTTAGCAACTGTTCTTTTAATTGTAGGAAACAATAAAAATATTTTGTACATGTTAAATTTAGAGATGATTGTAGTAGAAATTCTAAAATCGCTTGTCGGAAGTATGGGTATTTTAGTAGCTGTTCCAGTTACAGCAGTTTTTGCCGCTTACATTTTCAACACCGAACGCAAAAAAACAAATTAATCAAATGTATCAAATTGTCAATCCATTAGTCAATTATGCAAAGAATAGGGAACGTCTTAATTGACGTTCCCTATTCTTAAAATATTGTTTCGATTATCTTGTCGCTGTTTTGGGGAGAATAACGGAAGCTGTCCATATGTCCTTCTTTGATAAAATACTCAAATGATTTATTTTGATATGGCTCGTCAAAGGAATCGACAATAATAAGCTTAATCTTCATTTTTTCAGGAATAAGATTTTTTATGTATACACTTGCCTGTTGGCCAACAACGACATCCTCTTTCACCTCTGCAAGCCCCGATAAGTTAGGACTGAGTTCAACGAAAATGCCATAGCTTTCTACAGAACGAATAATTCCTGCAACGGTTTCACCGTTTGCAAATTTTAAGGCGTTTTCTTCCCAACTGCCCAAAAGCTCTTTGTGCGAAAGGCAGATTTTACCGTCATCCGCAACCGTTTTCACCACTGCAAAAATATTTTGTCCAATATTAAATCTATCTCGAGGATGTGAAATCCTCGAAACAGAGATAGCGTCAATAGGAAGAAGCGATATGCTACCGCAACCAATATCCACAAAGCAACCAAATGGCTCTAAGTGGGTGATTTTTCCCTTGATGATATCGCCAGGTACTAACTTTTCAATATAGTTTTTGTGGCATTCAATCTGCACTGCTTTTCTTGATAGAATTGCGTACGGTTTAAATTTTCCATCGGTTTTAATACTGGTTATTTTAAAGCAAACAGGTTTGTTTACTTTAGAAATTATTGCAATATCACGTGTTAATCCCTCGCTAATCCCTATTGCACACTCATCTCGTGGAATAATACCTTTCATGCATCCCAAATCGACAATTAAGTTGTGTTCCGAGTCGCAAACAACTGCTCTTGCCTCGATAACTTTTCCTGCCACCATAGCTTCTTGCGCTGCGGCAATATTTTTAAATGTCTGCGGCGATTGGCTTTGGTACCCCTCTGGTAGATAAATTGCCATTTTAAAACCTCCTCGTTTTTCGTTGATATTAGATAAATATGAGGAGGTTTTAACGAATATACCTGTGGAATAAACCAGTTCGATAAAAATTGTCAAAACTAGCTAGATAAACTAAAAAAGTTTACTTTATTTTTATCCCAAGTCCACCGCCTTGTCTAAGGGTAGAGCAAATCGCATTTAGATTACCGCCTGAGGCTGTAATTTCAACTGTAGCTTTTTTGTTTTTGGGTGAATAGGATTGATTCATGCCCAATCCGTCGATGTTGACTGCAACCGGTAACATTCCGTTTTGAAGGACTGATGGAGTTGAGGTATCTACTGGCATAAACATATTTGAAAAAACATATGGTTCCCGCTCTCGGCTTGATTGCTTGTATTTGACTTTTATGCCTTTTACATTGTCGCACCGATCTTTTGCGTTACTTGCCGCAATTGTTGCAGTATCAATGGATTCAAAGTTTGCAGTTATCGTCTTACTCATATTCATTCCTCCTTACTTTTGCGGTAAAATTACCGCATTCATTATTCTTTACCATAAGCGAATGTCTATGCAAAAAACCTTCACAAAAACATTTGCCTTTTATGGGATTAAAGTGGTATAATATATGGTGTATTTTCAATCCTCTATACTAACTAAAAAATAAAATTATTTTATTAAACTATAGGGAGCGGCTTTTAGTCGTTTCGAGAAATGCACCCTGTGCGTTGCCTCAACAAAACTCTACACCCAACAAAAATTTGAAAGGAGCTGTACTTATGGACGTTTTAGTAAATGATATTTTACAAATGAAAAAAGACCATCCTTGTGGTGAATGCAAGTTTTTAGTTTTGCGTATCGGTGCTGATTTCAAGCTTAGATGTGTAAAATGCAACAGGGAATTTATGGCTCCAAGAAGTAAGATTGAAAAAAATATTAAAAAAATTATTAGGGATTATTAGCTGGGCTTTTATTATCGTTAAAATTCCAAACTATATACGCTTACAAAATATTGAAATGGAGAATACAAGATGTTTGATAAATTAGAATTGACCGAAAAAAGATTTGAGGAAATTAACGAGCAGTTACTTGATCCAAATCTAATGTCTGACCCTGCAAAATACAGAGATTTGATGAAAGAACTAAAAGGACTTACTGTAATTATAGAAAAATTTAGAGAATACAAGGCAGCAAAGGCGTCCTTTGAAGAGGCAAAGGAAATGCTAGATGATGGTGGACTTGATAAAGAATTTAAAGAAATTGTTCAAGAGCAATACGATGATGGCAGAGCACAAATGGCTGCATTTTCTGATGAGCTTAGGCTTTTACTTTTGCCAAAAGACCCAAATGACGACAAAAACGTTATTGTTGAAATTCGTGGTGGTGCTGGCGGAGATGAGGCCGCTTTATTTGCAAACTCACTTTACAGAATGTATACCATGTATGCAGAGTCTAAACGTTGGAAGGTTGACATCATCAATCTAAATGCGACTGAGCTGGGTGGAATAAAAGAGGTATGCTTTAGCATCAGCGGTGAGGGTGCTTATTCAAGGCTTAAATTTGAGAGTGGTGTTCATCGTGTTCAGCGTGTTCCCGAAACCGAATCACAAGGACGAGTTCACACCTCAACTGTTACCGTTGCTGTACTTGCAGAAGCTGACGAAGTTGAACTTGAAATAAACCCTGCCGATGTTAAGATGGAAGCTTTCCGCTCGGGCGGTGCTGGTGGGCAAAACGTGAACAAGGTTTCCTCTGCTGTAAGGCTTACTCACATTCCAACAGGTGTTGTGGTTGCTTGCCAAACGGAACGCAGTCAACTTCAAAACAGAGAAAACTGCATGAAAATGTTGCGTTCACAGCTTTTTGAGGCAAAACAACGTGAGCATGATGATAAGATTTCATCTGAAAGAAAATCACAAGTTGGTTCTGGTGACCGTTCTGAACGTATCCGTACCTACAACTACTCCCAAGGTAGATTGACCGACCACCGAATTGGCTATACTTCATACCGCTTAGAGGAAAATTTAAACGGAAATGTTGACGAGCTATTTGATGCGTTGATTACTGCCGACCAAGCTTTAAAACTTGCTGCAACAGGCGAATAAAAAGCCTAAGGCTTTACTATATCGTTTCCGAATTAGATTGAATAATTAATTTTTCTTCTCGGTAACGTTGGGTTTCAATGATACTTGACAACCTCTGCCTAAGAAAGGAATACACAATGGATACTAAGGTACTTTTACCGACTGACGAAAACATAGAATATGCCGCAAAGCTGTTAAATGGCGGCGAAGTAATTGGCATGCCTACCGAAACGGTTTATGGGCTTGCCTCAAATGCATTTGACGAAAGTGCTGTTGAAAAAATATTTATTGCAAAGGGCAGACCTCAAGATAACCCTTTGATTGTTCATATAAATTCCCTTGAAATGCTAAAAAACCTTGTAGTTGAAGTACCTGATGTTGCATACAAATTAGCAGAGAAGTTTTGGCCGGGCCCACTCACTATGATATTTCAAAAAAGTGATAATGTCCCCCTTGCTGTAACTGCTGGGCTTAGTACGATTGCTGTTCGCTTTCCCTCAAACAAGGTTGCAAATGCACTGATTACCAAGGCTGGCATCCCCCTTGCTGCACCCTCGGCAAATACATCAGGCAGACCAAGTCCAACCTCTGCAAACCATGTCTACAACGATTTAAACGGAAAAATTCCTGCAATCTTAGACGGTGGTACTTGTGAATATGGACTGGAGTCTACTGTTATTTTGCTAAAAGATGATGAAAATATTACACTGCTTCGCCCAGGTTCTGTTACCATTGAGATGCTTGAAAGTGCAGTTCCCTATGTCACAGTAGACAAAGGTGTGCTCCATGAAATCAAGCAAAACGAGCAGGTGCTTTCTCCTGGAATGAAACATACACATTACTCCCCTACTGCGAAAGTGATTATCATCGACAGCAACTTTGAGCGTTTTAAAGACTTTATCGACCGACATGATTACAAAAATATTGGTGCAATGGTTTTTGAGGGTGAAGAAAAAGAGCTTGATGTTCCTTGCGTTACCTATGGTGGCGAGGACGACGAACTCTTACAAGCAAAATTGTTATTTAGTAGCCTTAGGGCAATTGATGATATGGGCGTTTCGACTATCTATGCGAGAATGCCCAAAAAAGATGGAATTGGACTTGCAATCTACAACAGATTAATTCGTGCAGCAGGTTTCGAGGTTATAGAGTTATGAGCCTGATTGTTGGACTAACCGGGCAATCCGGTGCTGGAAAAACCACCGCTTGTGAGGTTTTTTCTCAATGTGGTTTTGGAATTATCGACTGTGACAAGGTCGCACGAGAGGTTTCATCTATTGGCAGTGATTGCTTAAATGAGCTTGTTTTAGAATTTTCAAACAGCATATTAAACGAGGATAATAGCCTAAACCGAAAGGCTTTGGGAAAGATTGTTTTTTCAGATAAAGCGAGCTTGGCTCGGCTCAATGAAATCACTCACCCACATATTTTAAAGCAGGTTTCCATAATAATTAAGGAGCTCGAAACGAATTTCCCTGTTATTATTGTTGATGCACCAACCTTATTTGAAAGTGGTGCCGACAAAATGTGCGATGTGATTTTATCCATCATTGCAAGGGATGAGGTGAGAATTCCTCGGATTATGGAAAGAGATTTGGTCGATGAACAAGCTGCAAAAAACAGGATAAATTCTCAACATGATGTAAACTTTTTCATTGAACATTCAGATTTAATTTTACAAAACAATGGTGAAAAGCAGGAATTTTTAGATGCACTATCGGATATAGTAAAGAAGATTGAGGAGTGTGCAAATGGCAATTCGGACTAAAAAGCTGATTGTATTGCTGTTGCTTTTTGTATTTGTAGTTGCCGCTATTTTTGGTATAATATACAGTACAAAACAGCTTTACAAGACGGCATATCCAAAAAAATATTCACAAAGTATAGAAAAGTATGCCAAGGAATTTGACATTGATGAGGATATCCTCTATGCTATCATTAAAACCGAGAGTGATTTTAAGCCTGATGTTACCTCAAATGTTGGTGCAAGAGGACTAACCCAAGTTATGAATGATACATTTGATTGGATTAAGAATAAGCTTGGTGATAGCGAAACAGTTTATGACGATATGTATAATGCTGAGGATAATATTCGATATGGTGCGTTTTTAATTGGCTACCTTTACGAGGAATTTGGAAGTTATGAAACAGCAGCGGCTGCTTATCATGCCGGCAGAACTGCCACAGGAAAGTGGCTTAAAAAGAATGAGTATTCAAGCAATGGTGTAACCCTTGATACAATTCCGGTCAACGACACAAGGCATTATGTCAACAAGGTTATGAAAAGCTTTAATATGTATAAAAAATTATATAAATAGAACTAGGAGGAATATTGAAATGGAAACAACGAAATCCGTAGGCCAAAAGCTTCAAGATGAGCTTTTGATTAACAGAAAAAATGGTGGGCTAATCCTATCCGATAGCGAAATCAAGGAAGTTGAGGATTATTGTGAGGGCTATAAAAAGTTCCTTGACGATGCTAAAACTGAGCGTGAAGCAGTAATTGTTTCAATCGACATTGCTAAAAAACATGGTTTTACTGAATACGAATATGGCAAAAAGTATGTTGCTGGTGAAAAAATTTATTACAATAACCGTGGTAAATCAGTTATTTTTGCAGTTATGGGTACAGAAGCTATTGAAAATGGCGTTAACATTATGGCGGCACACATTGATGCTCCACGTATCGACCTGAAGGCTCGCCCACTTTACGAAGAGGGTGAGATTGCATTCTTCAAAACACATTACTATGGCGGTATCAAAAAATATCAATGGACTGCTATTCCTCTTGCTCTTCACGGCGTAATCGTAAAGGGTGACGGTACTAGCGTTACGATCACTTTGGGCGAAGACGAAACTGATCCAGTTTTCTGTATCACTGACCTACTTCCTCACCTTGCACAAGACCAAATGAAACGCACACTTGCTGACGGAATTCGTGGCGAGGAGCTTAACATTCTTATCGGTTCTTATCCTTTTAAAGATGATGCTGCAAGTGAAAAAGTGAAACTGAATATCATTAAAATGCTAAACGATAAGTATGGCATTATCGAAAGTGATTTGCTTTCTGCTGAACTTGAGCTTGTTCCTGCTTACAAGGCAAAGGATATCGGTTTTGACCGTAGCTTAATCGGTGGTTATGGACAGGACGATAGAGTTTGTTCTTATACTGCTCTTACTGCAACTATGGAGGCTACTGCTCCTAAACGCACAATTATCTGTGTACTTTCTGACAAGGAAGAGGTTGGCTCTGATGGAAATACAGGACTAAACTCATCTTACATGAAATACTTTATTGCAGATTTAGCAAAACCTTACGGTGTTGATGGCAGACGAGTTCTAAGCAACTCAAAATGTCTATCTGCTGACGTAAACGCTGCGTTTGACCCTACTTTCCCTGAGGTAACTGAAAAGAGAAACACTTGCTACATCAACTATGGTGTGGTTGTTACGAAATACACTGGCTCAAGAGGAAAATCTGGCACTTCTGACGCTTCTGCTGAATTTACCGGAGAAGTACAAAGAATGCTAGACAAACACAACGTTANNACTGCTGAACTTGGTAAGGTTGACCAAGGCGGAGGCGGAACTGTTGCACAATATGTTGCAAACTTAAATGTTGATGTTATCGATATCGGTGTGCCTGTTCTTTCAATGCACGCACCTTTTGAGGTTACTTCAAAAATTGACGTTCATGCAACCTACAAAGCTTTTGCTGCTTTTGCAGCAGAGTAGAGTATAATTACTATTAATAGTAGGAATGAGGATATCATTTTGAAAAAGTTCATAGCAATTCTTTTGGTTGCTTTCCTATTCACCTCTTGCGCAAAACCACTCGGTTGTGCACCAGAGGTTGGCACTGTGCCTGATTTAGATGCGCCAGTTTCATCTGAGGTTGTCAGCTAAATGGTTTTGATAGTGTAAATTAATATGCAAAATAATGAACAGGAACGGATAAAATCCGTTCCTGTTTTGGTTCGTTGACAATCTATACTCTAAAGTATATTATGGGAATATAAGTAGGGAATGACCCTGTGTCATTGGAAAATCCGTGTTTTGCAGATAACTATAAACTTTAGAATAGGAGGTGCTTTTATGAAAAATAAAAAGCAACCATATTATGGTCATGATGGTAAAACCAATGAGGAGCAAATGAGAGCACAACAAGAGGAGTTCCTTTTAAATGACCAACCCCCAGTGTTCAACCCATTCAAAGAACAACAAGTTCATCGCTCAGGGCTTTTTATGATGAATGGACTTGCAAAAGCAAGTATTGCAGTACTCGTTATACTTGCATTTTTTTTATTAGGATTATTTATAGGCGACTTTTTTGCGCCATCAAAGTCCGCTATGATAGGGTATTATCACACTTCGATTGAGGACATCTATTACGCATCCGAAACAATCGCTGTTGGAACTGTTGTGGAGGTTATCAATCCCACAGAGGTAAGAGGCAGACCATATTCCAATTTCAATATTGCATTACGAGAAAATAGATTGCTAAAAGGGACTTTAACTTCAGGTAATGAGCCTCCCTATTTGAACATCTACCAAAACAAGAATGATTTTAAGAATAAAAATGGAAGTTATTTAAAGGATAAAAAAGAGTATTTGCTATTTTGTGGAGCCACTTTCCCAAATGCTACCCGTGAAGTTCGACTTATCAATCCGTTGCAAGGAGCTCTTGAGATAAAAAAAGACCATATTGTGAAAAATAAATACTCTAAGATGCTTGGTGTAGCTGGCATGAGTGTGACGGAGGTTATGGAGCAAATTAAGTCTATTAAAAAGCCACTCAGCTGTGCACCAGAGGTTGGCACTGTGCCTAATTTAGACGAGCCAGTTTCATCTGAGGTCAAAGGTTAACAGTTTAAACAGTATAAATTTATATACAAGCTTAAAACAGGAACGGATTTTATCCGTTCCTGTTTTGTTTTCCCCCTCATAATTTTCACTATTTTTGCATATCTATGGACTAGCGAAGATGATTTAAAAAGGAGATATTGCAAATGAAGATGTTTGATTTGTTGGAACAGGATTTATCCTCAAAAAAAGAAGTTTCATTAAAAAGGAACTCGCTGATGAATGACAAGGCAACTCAAAAAATAACCGAAAAAATAACCGAAAAAACCATTGGGCTTTCCTCTAAAGAGGCTCGTGAACGACTGATAAGAAATGGTAAAAATGAGCTAAGGTCAAAAAAACGAGTCAGTCCTATCAATATATTTTTCAGCCAATACAAGGATATTATGACGATAATTTTGCTTGTCTGCACCGCAGTTTCAATCTTTATGGGCGAATATGTGGAGGCAATCGCTATCGCCATCATTGTTCTGATGAACGGACTTTTGGGGTTCATTCAAGAGTTCCGAACCGAAAAAACGCTAGAGGCACTCAAAAATATGGCTTCGCCAGTTTCAAATGTTTATCGTGACGGAGTAATTACACAAGTACACACCAGTGAGCTTGTTATTGGTGATGTGGTTTTACTCGAGGCTGGTGATAAAATTCCTGCTGACGGTAGGCTCATAGAATCTACCTCACTTGAATGTGATGAATCAATGCTCACTGGGGAATCACTTCCTGTCAAAAAGTTTCACAGTAGCAACCTAAACAATCCAAATCCCGATAAAAAAGAGTCGGTTTATATGGGTTGCGTTGTCACTAAGGGACACTGTGAATTTTTAGTTTGTGCAACTGGCATGGATACTGAAATGGGCAACATTGCCTCAATGTTACAGACAATCGAAGAAGAGCCTACCCCACTGCAAATTAAGCTTGCACAGCTTTCAAAATACATTGCTGTTGGCTGTTTAATTGTTTGTGCAGTTGTCAGCGTTACAGGAATGTTACGTGGTGAAGAGTTTATGCAGATGCTTATCACTGGTGTGTCGCTTGCAGTTGCCGCCGTTCCCGAGGGGTTGCCTGCGATTGTTACAATCTCACTTGCACTTGCTGTTTCTCGTATGGTAAAGCGAAACGCATTGGTTCGCCGACTTCATGCTGTTGAAACGCTTGGCTGTGCAACGGTAATCTGTTCCGATAAGACAGGAACACTCACCCAAAATAAGATGACCGCAACCGACGTCTGTTTTGCTGGTGGTCAAGTTGATGCCTCAAAACTTGATATATCCTCCAAGTCAACCCAGCTATTGCTCAATGGAATCACCCTATGCAACAACGCAATTGTCTATTCTGGAAACGGCAATGACTTTGGTGGGCATACTGAAATTTCATTGCTTAACCTATCGGCAAGTCATGGTATTACCAGAAAAGGGTTAGAGCAAAAATTCAAACGTATCAGCGAAATGCCTTTTGACAGCGACAGAAAGCGAATGTCGGTAGTTGTTGAGGATGAATTTCACCAAAAATATATATTTGCCAAGGGTGCATTTGATATTTTGCTTGACCGCTGTGTCGAGTTTCAAGACGGTGACAGCATACGTCCAATGCTTGCTCGAGATAAAATGCGTTTCAATGAACAAAGTGGGCAGATGGCTGACTCAGCACTTCGTGTCATTGGGGTAGCCTACAAGAAAATCACTCCACTATCCCCCTCGACTTCAGAGGATAACCTCATATTCCTAGGGCTTGTAGGCATGATTGATCCACCTAGAAAAGAGGTAAAACAAGCTGTTTCACGCTGTCATAAAGCTGGAATTAAGACAATTATGATTACCGGTGACCACAAAAAAACTGCCACTGCAATCGCCAATCAAGTAGGAATTTACCATAATGGTGATATGGTTGTTACTGGCTCTGAGCTTGACAACATGGGTCTGAATGAGCTGAGTGAAATCGTAAATAAAGTGACTGTGTTTGCTCGGGTTAGTCCAAACCACAAGTTGCAGATTGTTAAAGCGCTCAAACGCAGAGGGCATATTGTCGCTATGACGGGCGACGGTGTAAACGATGCACCTGCAATCAAGGAGGCTGACATTGGAGTTTCTATGGGCATCAACGGAAGCGATGTTACCAAAGAGGCAAGCGAAATTATCCTGCTTGACGACAACTTTGCAACCCTTGTAAACGCAGTTGATGAGGGTAGGAGTATCTATGACAACATCAGAAAGTTTATTCGATATCTGCTTGCTTGTAACATAGGCGAGGTTATGACAATGTTTGTGGGTATGCTTATGGGTATGCCGGTAATACTTTTGCCAATACAAATTTTACTTATAAACCTAGTCACAGACGGACTTCCAGCGATTGCTTTGGGGCTTGAGCCTGCAAGTAAAAGCGCAATGTCACGTCCACCACGCAAGCCAAATGAGGGTGTTTTTTCAAATGGGCTTGCTACAAAGATTGTCATCAGAGGAATGTTCATTGGACTTTCTACCCTTGCAAGTTTTGTCACCTTGTTTAAGATGACACAAAACGTGGACATTGCACGAAGTGGTGCATTATTTGCTTTGATTTTTGCACAGCTAATCCATGTTTTTGAATGCAAAAGCGAAACAAAGAGCCTACTTCACATTCACTACGGCAACAATGTAAAACTAATTTTGGCTTCACTTCTCTCACTAACCACACTACTTTTGGTTATTTATTGTGCACCAATTGCAGCCATTTTCTCTACTGTTCCTCTTACCTTTAGGCAGGTAATTGTGCCAATTGGCTACTGCTTTATCGCACCAATTGCAAATATTATTCTTCATCCACAAAAATAAATGACTTAAGGGAAGAACCCAATAAAATTGGTTCTTCCCTTTCATATTTCAGATTAAAATGTGCTGATAAAATTATGCATAANNATTCTTTTTGAGCATCATATTCCATCCAATTTTCGTCAATCCGATTTTATCATAGAAATTAAAAGCACCTCTATAAAAATTAGTGAGTTGATATGGCTTTGCGAATTCTTCCATATAGTTTTTATCAAAACCGCCTGTTTGCTCGTATATCAAACCAAACTCAGAAAATTTCATTGCAAGCTTTTTAAACCTATCGGGCATAAATGCAATTGCGGCAGCTTCGCCCTTTACAGTAGTACCAAGATATTTGTATCCTAACTTCCTTGTAAACTGCTCAAAAAATCTGCTTACTATCGCTCCCTCTATCCCCTCTGGATATCCTGATTGAACCACAAAACCCAACGCCTTATTATCGTTTTCAGCAGTGGGGAACCTCTCAAGAAATTTCATAACACCTCCCGGCATGGCATGAATATAATTTGGCANNTTGGCATAAAAAAGATTATATTATCATAATCGACAATACGCTCCAGAACTTCATTAAAGTCTGTTTTGGCTATTGATATAATTTCACATGGTTTTTTCATCTTACTTACAAATGCTTGTGCAAGAAAATAACTTGCACTATTTTTAGCGTTGCCCTTTGGGGAGCCATTTAAAATAATAGTACTCATTATTTTTGCACCTCCACGTAATATTGAGAAATTGGTTTTATTACAATCTTTTTAGAATAAAACTGATAGAACACAAAGTTTATATAATCCTCAAAATTCTTTTTATTTTCCTCGCTGTCAAATGCTCCATCGTAATAAAATTCAATATCAGGGTATTTATCATATCGAGGTAAATGCCCACTTCTTCCATCTTCTAAAAAAGTAATATAGGGTAGGAAAAGGCAAATCAGTCTGTCAAAAAGAGTTTTCATATTACCACTGACAAAATCGTGATTTAGTTTTGCAAAGAAAATTGCCTTATCGGCTTTTAAATAGGCAGGATAGAATTCATCTAAGTCTTTATGGACACATCGTCCTGGGGTAGCCAACCAACAGCTCCAGCAACCCAAGCAATCCTTAGGATAATTTTTATTTAGATCAAGAGTAAAAACATTTGGCAAGTTAAGGTCTACACATTCATTAACAATAATTGCATTCATCATTTATTTCTCCTTACATAAATTATAATTTACTCTCCTCTTGAGTTGAAGAATACTTTTACACTACCTGATATAGTAGATGCGTCAATGAAGTTTGCTTTTTCTTGTGAGACTGAGCCTTTGAACGTTTCACCATCAACCTTTGTAGAACCTGATGTGGAGGATAGTTTGTAGCCATAATCCTCTTTTGGCAGGCTAGAAAATGCTTTAACGGAGCCTGAGCCTGTTTTCAGCTTGGTCTGGCCCTTTAATATGCCTTGAACATAAATAGAACCTGATTTGCCATTCACATTCATTGCCTCTGACTCGACATCATGCATCTTAACACTACCACTTGTATTTCGAGCAGTAATATCCTTGCATTTCGCCTTTTCTACGATAATTGAGCCAGAGCCTGTTTTTAAGTTCATGTTCTCAGCCTGAATGCCATTCAATTTAATGGAACCCGACAGACCCGAGATGTCTAGATTTTGTGCATTGATGTGAGATAGCTTGTTGCTTCCACTTGAAGATTTTGTTGACACATTTTTTGCAGTAATATCCTCTGCATAAACACTGCCCGAGCTAGTTTTAAGCGAAACATTATCAAGCGTTTCCCCGTCTTTGTAGTAAAGTTTAACAAAGGATTCTTGCAAGTTAAACAATGATATTGAAAATCTCCAATCTGTTTTGAATGTAAAGGTATCACCAATAACCTCACATACTGTAATTCTTTCTGAATAGTCAAGGTTGTATTCAATTGCATTTCTATCAGATTTTATCATTTCAACTCTGCCCGAATGGATTGCTATGTCTACGTTTTTAAAGCTTATTAATTCTGTTGACACTTGATTATCAGCCCCTTCATATGTATGAATTCCGTCTCTATCAATGTATGTTCGCACAAATCCCCCACCCATAATTCCACCTGCTGTGGCTGAAAAAATTCCTACTAGTAGCAATGCTCCTGCCACAATCAACGCAATATTTTTTTTACCCATTGTTACGATTCCTCCTTAAAATTGTATTATTGATTAATATTGCAATTCCTTTGAATGAGCTTCTTCCAAGCATCAAAGTCGGAATGAACACTAAAATAGAAAGCCCTGCAAGAATTAGTCCAGCACCAAGCATGATTAGGAATGATGGAATGCTTGATGGAATTAAGATAAATGACGCCACCGTGAGTACAACCCCTACAAGTGCAAAGACAAACGAAACCGTAAAAAAAGCGAATATTATTGCGGCAAATGCAATCACAAGAGCTATCACAACTGCTCCAAGGGCGATTGCCAAAGGCAAAGCGATTGGTGCTGCAAAAATTGCACCGATAGAAATCCAAACTGCATTGAGTGATTTTTTTGTGTTTGATTTTCCCGTTTCCAGATACTTTATTGCCGAATTTCTTTTAATCTCTGTGGCGATTATTTTTGGTGAGCCAAGCTCTGCGATGACCGCCTGCTCGTTTTCCAACCCAGCCTCATCAAAATATTCGTTGTAATATTGCAGCACATCTTGAAGTTCTGATGGCTCAAGATTTCTAAGCTCTGCAATAAGGCATGTAAAAAAATTGCGTCTATCCATTTTCAAACCCTCCTGTTAATACTTTTTCAACTGTCTCTTTATAGCTATTCCAATCCTCTATATACTGACAAAGTCTTTTTCTGCCTTCATCGGTAATAGAATAATATCGTCGATTTCTGCCTTGAAACGGAACGTCATAGGTAGACAGTGCTCCGTCCTTTTGCAATCGTCGCAGCACAGGATAAAGAGTTGAATCTGATATATCCATTATCTCTTTGGCTCTTTGTGTTAGCACATAGCCANNCCATAGGTGTCTTCATGTTTTAAGACCCCCAGCACCAACGCATCAAGCAAATTAATCATCATTGGGGTTGCCATTATTTCACCTCATACTGTTTTGATACGCATATTATACGACGTATAATATTGTTTGTCAATATTCATTTCCCAATTTATGTACTCCCAAAAATATTTTGTTATTATTAACCAAATTATCCAATAAGTTTTAGCGTAAAGTTACAAATATCTATGGAATTATCCTTGAACTTGTAAGATTTTCCAAACTTTTTTAATGATACCCATTTCCTCTAAGGTTTTGCCAAAGTTTGTCGATTATTATATGTGAGTAAGAAGACTTACTGACACAAGGAATTTTTTATAATAATGGAGTAGATTACATGAAACGTCAAAAAAGTTTAAAAACAAAGTTGCTCTTATTAATTGGATTACCTGTCATGGCGATATTTTGCATTACAATTGGCATTGTATTACAAAACTTAAAACAATCTATTAAACATTTAAACACAGAAAACCTAAAAATTAACTCTGAGGCTATATCCTATCAAATTAGTAATACTTTTATAAACAGTCTTAACCTTGCCGAACAAATGGCTACAAATGTGCAAATTGAAAGGCTATTTTTAGAAACCGATTCAGATGTACATATTATCTCTGGTTCAAATTTTACCGATACAAGAAAAACATTAGAAAATGTTCAGAAATTAGAATCCAATAATGTTCTATTTGCTTGGATGGTCGACATCGACTCTAATCAATATGTGCAATCGAATGGTTTTATTTCTGGCCCTGACTGGGATGTTAAAACAACGCAATGGTATAAACAGGTTGTGGAAAAAGAGTCGGTTATTATCACTGATCCATATCAAGATTTTGCTAGCGGAGAAATGGTTGTTAACATTGCAGCACCTGTATATCAAACCGGTACGAAAAAGTTGTTAGGCATCACTGGAATTGATTTTTCTCTTGATGATATTTACACGCTTGTAAGTAATCAAAAATTGGGTAAATCCGGCTTTTTCATGCTTGCAGATTCTTCTGGACAATTAATTTATCATCCTGATAACGCTTTGATTAATAAGCAAATATCCGAAAGTAATATGTCCTCTAATCTTATAGATGCAATTACAAATAAAACTGAGGGTAATATTTCTTATACTACCATGGGAGAAACAACTTACGGGTATGTATCTACTATTGGTGACACTGGTTGGACTATTGTCTCAGGATTACCGGAAAAAGAATTTAACAGTACTTATAATAGAGTTTTTATTATCGTATTGATTATTGCCGCTACTTCGCTCTTGATATTGGGAGGCATCATTTTTATTGTATCTAGGGGCATTGTAATTTCTATTAGAAAGCTTAAAGATGTATCTGAACAAATTGCAAATCGAAATCTTGATATTAAAGTAGAAGCAAACTCACACGATGAGGTTGGTCAAGTTGCCAAAGCAATTTCAAGGACGGTTGACCGTCTGAAAGAATACATAGAATATATTGACGAAATCTCTGGGGTATTGGATCAAATCGCTGTAGGAAATTTAGTATTTGACCTGCATTGTGATTACATGGGTGAGTTTTCAAAGATTAAAACATCCTTAGAAAATGTTAAAGCTACCCTTACAAATACTTTCTTAGAAATTGAAGAGGCTGCTGACCAAGTTGCAAGCGGCTCCCATCAAGTGTCATATGCATCTCAATCTCTTGCTCAAGGTGCAACCGAGCAAGCAAGTTCAGTTGAAGAACTGTTGGCTACCATTACTGAAATAGCTGATCATACTCAAATGAATGCTACCCACACAGTAACTGCCAACAAATTGGCTAGTGAAGCTTCCGACGAGGTACAAATCAGCAACGACAAAATGACGCAACTAATTTCCTCTATGGACGAAATCAATAATTCGTCCCAACAAATTAGTAAAATCATCAAGACAATTGATGATATCGCGTTCCAAACCAACATACTTGCACTGAATGCGGCCGTTGAAGCAGCTAGGGCAGGAGAAGCAGGCAAAGGGTTTGCGGTGGTTGCAGGTGAAGTTAGAAACCTTTCGATTAAGAGTGCCGAGGCTGCTAAAAATACCGCTAGTTTAATTGAATTGTCAATCAGCGCAGTTGAAACTGGTACAAATAGAGCTACCGAAACCGCCAAATCAATTCACAACATTATCGATAGCGTGAAACAAACATCTCAATTAATGAACCAAATTTCAAATGCAACCAATGAACAGGCAGTTGCAATCAACGAGGTAAAACAAGGTATTGACCAAATTTCAGCAGTTGTTCAGACCAACTCTGCGACCTCCGAGGAAAGTGCCGCTGCTAGTGAAGAGCTTAATTCACAAGCACAAGTGTTAAAAGCTCGTGTAGCGTATTTTAAGATTAATGACTCTGACGATTCAGAGTAAAAATTTAAAAATCACTCACAAGAATATGCTTTGCGATCTCAAAAATAGACCTCTTTACAACATATAAAAACCGAGCATGGTAGAAATCTACTATGCTCGGTTACTTTTTTAATTCTATGCAATCTGTTATAAAATATTTCTATTCGTCCTTTTCCATCATGGATTGTGCCTTCTCGATAACCCCAGCAACCAACTGATTTGGAAGCTGCTCATAGCGTTCAAATGTATAGGTAAAGCTACCGCTACCCTGTGCAAGTTGGCGTAGTAACGTTGCAAAATCATGCATCTCACTCATAGGAACTTCTGCCTCAATGATAGCAGTTCCCTCTTCATCAGGGTTCATACCCAGCACACGTCCACGACGTTTGTTAAGCTCACCCATCATATCGCCGGTGTTTGCATCGGGAACAGTTACGCTAAGGCGACCTATCGGCTCAAGTAATACAGGCGTTGCTTGTTGCAATCCTGCTTTGTAAGCTTGTGATGCCGCCATTTTAAATGCCATTTCTGATGAGTCAACTGGGTGATAAGAACCGTCAACCAAGGTTGCCTTTAGGTTTACCACAGGATAACCTGCCAAAATTCCACGCAAAATAGAATCCCTTAATCCTTTTTCAACCGCTGGGAAGTAGTTCTTAGGAACAGAGCCACCGACTACCTTTGTTTCAAAAATCAAATCTTCAGATTCGCAAGGCTCAAACTCAATCCAAACGTCGCCAAATTGACCATGACCACCCGATTGTTTCTTATGCTTACCTTGCACACGCACCTTCTTTAGGATAGCCTCACGATATGCAACAATTGGTGGTTCAAGGGTTACTTCAACCCCAAATTTAGATTTAAGCTTTGCAACCAAAACGTCAAGATGTTGCTCCCCTAGTCCAGAAATAATCTGTTGATGAGTTTCTTTATTCATCTCAAATGTAAGTGCACCGTCTTCCTCAAGAAGCCTTGTTATACCTTGTGAAATCTTGCTTTCATCGCCCTTTGATTTTGGCAAGATTGCCATTGAATAGCATGGTTTTGAGAACTTTGCCTTTTCAAGGACAATTGCATTAGAGGAGCAAAGAGTATCGCCCGTGTTTGCATCCATTTTAGCAACAGCACCAATATCTCCAGCAGTTAAAAACTCTGCATCCTCTTGTTTTTTTCCACGTAGANNTAGACAGTTTTTCCAACTTTTTCAGTCTTTTTGGTAGTCATATTAACGACCTCTGTGCCCGAATATAGTTTGCCTGAAATTACTTTTATGTAAGAAAGTTTGCCAACGAATGGGTCTGCAACCGTTTTAAATACATAGGCTACCAGTGGTTTTGTGATATCACATTCCACCTCAACCTGTTCACCCTTATCGTTTTCACCCATCTCGTTTGATGCTTCGGCAGCAGTTGGCAAAAGAACATCAATGCCCATTCTAAGCAAATCTATTCCCTCAGACGTGACTGCCGAGCCACAGTAAACTGGTGTGATACTTCCAGCATGAACTCCATTTTGAATGCCATTTATAAGCTCCTCGTGGGTGAATTGTTCACCAGAGAAATATTTTTCAAATAAAGCCTCATCTGTTTCAGCAACTGCCTCGCTGATAGCCGCAATTAGCCCCTCGATACGGTGTTCAGTTTGTGGCAAGGGTTGCTCGATTGGTTTGCCATTTACATATTTATATGCTTTCATATTCAAAAGGTCAACATAACCCTCAATTGATTTATCCTCACCATACGGAACAACCAGTGGAAAAACGCTGGGTCCAAAGGTAGTTTTCAGTTGCTCTAGCACCTTGTAAAAATCAGCGCTATCTCTATCCATTTTTGATACAAAAATCATACATGACTTGCCATATTTTTTTACAAGCTTATAAGCCTTTTTTGTGCCAACTGTAACCCCTGATTTTCCCGATACAGTGACTATGACGGTGTCGCAAGCACGAACGCCCTCATTCATTCCTGTTGTAAAGTCAAAAAAACCTGGAGTATCGAGCAAATTAATCTTATTATTATTGTACTCATATGGTGCAACAGCTAAGCTAATCGAGGCTTTTCGCTTGATTTCCTCTGCATCAAAATCACATACTGTATTTCCGTCTGCAATATTTCCAAACCTATCGCTGGCATTGTTTAAGTACAAAAGTGCCTCCACCAAGGTTGTTTTTCCAGAACTACCATGTCCTACAATCGCAATGTTTTTAATCCTATCTGCCGTATACTGTTTCATAAATTCACCATTTCTCCACAGATTATTTTTGTACACCAACATCCCTGTGGAAATGTTGGGGACGATAGGCTTGTCTTTTTAAGCCAATCGACAGATTAAATGCTTTTTGTATAATTTTCATATAAAACAACATCTAACAATATAAATTATATCACTATTGCCTATGCAATGCAATAAAAAAACACACTGCAATGTAGAATTTCTTCGTTGCAGTGTGTATATTATGCACAAAATTTACCAGTATTGTAACATATGATTATAATTGCCTTGCAGTTTCATAATAAACGAAGGCTCCTTTTAAAAGGAGCCTTTCACCAATTCCACGAAATGTATTTAAACCTTACCGCCGTATTACCTACAGCTTCATATTCTTTTCGTAAATCCAATAAGCTAGACCAAAGGATGCCATATAAATGAAGAGTTGTAGGTTGCCCATAAGTGCAATGTTTTTAAGCACCAACATTGCCGCTAGCAACAAAACTCCCAAAATCGCACTGATAACATACATTGCTCCACCGATCTTCATACAACTGGCGAGCTTTTTACAAGCTACAATTGAAACGATATATCCAAACAGCGAACCCTTATTACCTAGCATTGAATCGATTTTCTCTTCGGGTTGCATCTCTGTATCAAAACCACTGTGCAGTCTTGAGGGTAGTATTTTGAATAAGCTACTGTCCACTTCAAATACACGCTCGAGCATCTCACCCGTGATACAAGAGTCTACCGTTTTAATCACAGCTACTATATTATTTTTATAAAGCAATTTTGTTACATCACTTGAAGTATGGTCTGCTTTAAACTGGATGATAAACGCAGCGCAAAGCTCCCCTCCACAAGAAAGGAATATAACGTCATTTCCCTCTTGATTGTACCTGCTTTCGTACTCTGGCTTTGGAACAGCGATAGAGTGATTTATCATTAGGTCACGATTTCCAATGAGGACACGCCTTTCATCAACCCATGCAGAAATGCCCATTAAATCCTCATAGATGATAGAATCTACTGGCTTTAACAGCTCAGTTTTTTGATTGATAATTGACAGAAATACCCCTTTTAACACACTGTTTGCAGAGCAAACAACGCTTGCCGCATCAATGATTGCGTCATCAATACGCTTGCCTTGGAACGTCTTTATTCCATGCAAAACAACTGTATCTTCGGGGAATAGGTCATTTGCATCTACTAATATTGCATCGGTATCCTGATAGGCAGTAATTGCACTGTACTCTGGCATCATGCCGGAGAAATGATTGACTATATCAGCCGTATCATGAAGTGGAAATGCCACAATGATCGCAGAGATTATCCCTGTCAGCATTAGCATTGTGCCACTCAAATNNATAGATATCCTTGGTAAAAAGGTAGGCTATCAGCGCCATAACAATAGCAGTTGGTAGCGCAAATATTGCAATTTTTCCTGCAACTATGTCACTCAAATCAGCTTTGAATGAGTTTGCAAGGAAGTTTTCAAAGAAGTCCACCTTGACGTTTTTAACTAACACAGCCTGTCCCTCAACGACACCCTTTGTCATAGCCCTTGCAGTTTTAATATCGGCAACCTGTGTCAACGCATACTTTTCTTCGTCATTTGAAATGAATTCAAAGTTTTTGATTATCTTCTTGATAGAGAGATGCTTACCTAAAAAGTTTATGTATAAGAGAATTATAACAATCGGCGTATAGAGTGCCACTCCCGAAGCCAACAGCATTTGTGGCTTTAAGCAGAGTGCAACGTTGCAAAGCAGGGATACAATCATCATCAGTGAATATAGCAAGTCTTTGTCTGGTTTATGCTCTCCAAGGCTTGACATTGCATTTGCAAAAATCGACATAGAAGATAGCATTGCAATAAGCAAAATTCCCATGTTAATGAGTGCATAAATGGCTGGAGTTACTGGGAAAGTCCTAGCAATCAGCATACTTTCCTGTGTGGTCTTTGTGAAGAACAAAACCACCGACAGGATTGACAACACAGCAAGTATAACAAGGGAGGTTTTTATCGATTTGCTGGTAGAAGCAAGATTTTCTCTTACCTCCTCATTTTGGCTCTTGGATGTGTATTCATATTCGGATTGAACATCTTGCTTGTTTTCATCTTCTCTCACAGCTCTTACAGGTGGCTTTAAATCACTTTCCTCTAAATCTTTTGGCTTTGGTGAAACTACAGACTCAGCNNTCCTTGTAATGCTCCTGAGTTATATCGGTTTTGTTAATCTCCTTATCTGCATTCTCACTTTCCAATTTAAACTGCCCAAAATGGCTGGTTATGCTGTCCATATCCTTGGATATATGTTGATTGTTTGCAGCCTTTTTAATCTCTTGGTATTTTTGCTCTTTTTTCTCTTTAATTTCTTTTGGAATCTCAATTTCACTCGTATCACGATATTTGACTTTCTGCTCCTTATGGATTGCAGACAACGTAATTTGTGCAGTATGGCTTGTTTTAAGTTGATTTACGGGTTCAGCTTGCCCCTCATGCTGCAGCGTCTTTTGGAGTTTTTTAAACTCCGCTGTCAGATTTATCGTCTGAGCCTTAATCTCATCCTCAAACTCTTTTTTCTCACGCAAGGAAATAGAACGATTTTCTTGTTTTAGTTCCTCGTGTTGTCGCTTGGTCAGAATGTCCCTAATTATCTCGTCAACCTGTTGCATATCGCTTAAGGGTTCATTTTTCGCCTTTGCATTTTTAATTTTAATATCATCTAGAATATCATCAACGGAAAATTTTTTTAAAGCCATAAGTTCCCCCAATTCTGCTACAGGATGCAGCAACTATTTATTTTTATTAATCCTCTGTCTTGTAACCTCGTACATTAATATGCCAGCCGCTACTGATGCGTTTAGCGAGTTAATTTGCCCTAGCATTGGAAGTGTTGCAAAAAAGTCACACTCTTCTTTGATTAAGCGGGTTAATCCACTTCCCTCAGATCCAATGACTAACGCAACGCCACCATCAGCAAAGTCAAGTTCACACCAGCTTGTGCCTTCCATTTCAGCACCATAAATCCAGATGTTTTTCTTTTTAAGGTCTTTTATGCAAGAAACCAGATTTGAAACCTTTGCAACTGGAACAACGCTTGCAGCACCTGCACTGGTCTTGTAGACTGTAGCAGAAAGCGAAGCTGAACGCCTTTTAGGAATGATAACGCCATCTGCACCACAAGCCTCGGCAGTACGAATGATTGCACCTAGGTTGTGTGGATCTTCAATTTCATCAGCAATTATAATAAATGGTGCTGTACCCTTTTTTGCTGAAACTGCAAGAATATCCTCGACAGTTTGATACTCTGCACAAGAAATTGTAGCTACCACACCTTGATGGGCAACTCCGTCACACATCAGGTCAAGCTTTTGGGTTGTGCTTGATTTTACAACAATCCCTGCTGTTCTTGCGAGTGCTTTGATTTTATTGATACTGCCTTGGGTTTCAGTTGATGATATAAATATTGTGTCGATATTATTTTCTGCTTTTAATGCCTCAATTACTGCGTTGCGTCCTGCAATAACGTCCTGTTTCGTATCTTTATCTTTATTTTCGATATTTTCCATTATTTCCACCATTCCTGCAGTACTATACTGCACACACCGTATTATATCTACACTAAAAAAATTCGTGTAGATATTTTGCATTTGCATCTATATATAGATACAATATAGTATACCATATTGTGTGACCTGTTTACAACAGAATTACGACAAGTTTTGCATTATTTTGCCATTCCATAATATTTATTCTGCATATCAAAGAAGAGTGGAATATGGGGTGGATATATGCTAAAGAACACCCCCGCAAACAGCAGAATTAAGACAAGTGGAACCGCCCACACCATGTGTTTTTCAATGTCAGCCCTACTTGTAATCAGCTTGTAGGAGATAAAGAATGCGAGGAAGATATATAAAAATGCTAAAATCATATCCACATAGGAGATGTGGTAACCTATGATGCCTGTATAGATGTAAAACACGGCAATTACCAGCACAAATAACAGTACTGCAGTTATTGATTTAGCCACAATGTACCGTTTCAACTCAACATTGACAAAGAAGTATTCAATCACTGAATAGATTAAATAGGGAAAAAACAGGATTTTTGTATGCTCAAAAACGCTTTCATTTGTAGCAGAAATAAGCCCCACAGCAAAGTTTTCCCCCGACCATTGATATAAAAAATGAAATACGTATGCCCCCAGCGATACCAGCAATGCACCAATTATTTCAAATACTAATAACCTCTTTTTATCTGCAAGTACCATTTAAACCCCTCATTTCTTTTAATATATCAAAATGTTATGGTGAAATCATGAGAAATATGATTGTAGCGACCGTTATTGTCAACAAAACTGATAGCATGATGATGATTGCAAGAACTATTTTCTTGTCCCTCTTTGTTTTTGCTTGGTGCTTTATTTTTTTTAAATATTCGTCAGGCTTTTTGCTCATAACNNGGCTGATAATTGCCTTTGGAATACTTGACTTGTTTGGATTTATGATTAAAATTGCCTTTTCAATGTAGTCGTTTTTGGTATAGTTTATCTCGACAATCTGCTTGTTAACGCCCTTTATCATAGTTTTCTCTCCTCGGACGAAAATTACTCGTCCATACTTTTTTATTGCAATTCATTCTTGACACAATGCAAGTTGAATATACACGAAGTAGTGTTAAAAGCTTAGTTTTTAAAGTTTTTACGTTGATAACTTTAAGAGTTTTCTAGAAACCTGTTGATAACTCTGTTGAAAGTGTTGATAACTCCCTTTTCTACGCAAATATACTATTTTAGTTCATGTTAATAAATTATTAATTTATGTTGATAATCTGTTAACTTCCACAACAACATTTAGTATAAATAAAGTTTGTTAACTTAAATTTTCAACAAAGTAATTCACTTTTTTATAAGCAATTTCCAAATCACTAGATTGCCTAAAAATACTGACGAAAAAGCCTTCCTTTTTATAAAAAAGGAAGGCTTTTATTTTAACTATTACTTTTAAAAAACTACTTATGCGAAGATGCTAAGTAGCACACCAGCCGCAACCGCAGATCCGATAACACCTGCTACGTTTGGACCCATTGCGTGCATTAAAAGGAAGTTTGTTGGGTTTTCTTCTGAACCAACCTTTTGTGATACACGAGCAGCCATTGGAACAGCTGATACACCGGCAGAACCGATTAGTGGGTTTACTTTTCCACCAGTAACCAAATACATCAGTTTACCAAATAGAACTCCGCCTGCTGTACCGATACAGAAAGCAACTAGTCCTAATGCAATGATTTTTAGTGTTTCTGGAGTTAGGAAGTATTCTGCTTTTGCAGTTGCACCAACAGATACACCCAAGAAGATTGTTACGATGTTCATCAATTCATTTGATGCAGTTTTTACAAGTCTGTCAACAACGCCTGATTCCTTCATCAAGTTACCAAGCATCAACATTCCAAGTAGGGGAGCAGCTGAAGGCACGATAAATGAGATGATTACTGTTACAAAGATTGGGAAAAGTAGCTTTTCAGTTTTAGATACAGGACGTAGCTGTTTCATAACAACTGCACGTTCTTTTTTAGTAGTAAGCGCTCTCATAATTGGAGGCTGAATTAGTGGAACAAGTGCCATATAGGAGTAAGCAGCAACCGCAATAGAGCCAAGAATTGTAGGAGCAAGGGTTTTTGCAACATAGATAGCAGTAGGTCCATCAGCACCGCCGATGATGCCAATAGCAGCAGCAAATTCATTGCTGAAACCAAGCATAATTGCACCCACGAATGTTATAAAAATACCAAGCTGTGCAGCAGCACCTAATAGGAATGATTTTGGATTTGCAATCAGTGGGCCAAAATCGGTCATCGCACCAATTCCAAGGAAGATAAGCGATGGATATATACCAAACTTAACACCGAGGTACAAGAAGTCTAAAAGACCTCCATTTTGTATTACGCCCGCCATGTCAACATTCTTTTGGGTAAAAAATTCCATATGGAACATCTCTGTCATTGGTAGATTAGTAAGTAGCATACCAAATGCAATTGGTAAAAGCAATAATGGTTCAAAGCCTTTGGCAATTGCAAGATAAATTAATAAGCATGATATCGCTATCATAATAATAGGCATAAACGGTGCCCAAAATTCTCCGAATATTTTAACCAGTGTAGGGTTCGAAAAAAGACCACTGAAACCAGAGTCTTCAAAAAGCCCCTTCATGGTTTGGATAAATACATCAAACATATTGTATAGCTCCCCTTCAATCAAAATATCGTTATATTAAAATGATCTAGTGTTCTCCAATATTCCTGCCGAGTTCCATGCTGGACGTGAGCCCCTAGCTCGTTTTATGCTCTTGACTGCAAAGGGTTTTTCACTTCCCATGATAACAGCAAGTGCCGCAGAAATAGCAGCAACAACATCATCAGTTATTCCACTTTCAACCACAGGAGTAGCAGGAACAACTGCTTTTGTAACGATAGTTGGTGCATTTTTATTCTCTTTGATAGAATTTGTGTTTGAATCTAGCTTATTTTTTTTGTTTTCATCAATCTTTTTGAAAGTATTTCCCATTATAGTGCATAAAAACACCAAAATCAGCAATACCGAAAACACGACTACTAGTCCGACAACAACAACCGCAAGAGTAAATCCCCATTTAATATCCATAGTTAATTCTCCTTCTCTGTATTACTTCAAAAAATCAGCAACTTTCTCTATTATAACCGATTGTTAAAATATTTTCAATCAATTTATCAAAATTTGTTAAAATAAATAGATAATTTTATTGAAACTGTAGCAAACAGTTTCAATTTGCCGTCTGTGGTGAGCCTTTGGCGAAACTACAGTCCGTTAATATTGCAAAATTGCAGCGTCGAAATTGTCATATAAAATCTTTTGTAGGCTGACTTCGTCTAAGCCTATTGATTTAATTCGCTCTAGCTCAACATCATGTCGCCACATAGGAAAGTNNGGTGCCAAAGAAGAACTTCTCCACCCCAAATTTATCGATAAATTTGAATACTTGCTCTTTGCTCATTGCAAAAAGCGAGCTTGAAGTGTCCATATAGATATTCTTGTTTTGATAGACTTCTAATGCCTCATCCCAGCACTTATAGCCACCAAAATGAGCGGCAATACAGCGTAAATCGGGCAATTTATCACATACCCTTGCTAAGCGTGTTGGCTTTGAAAACTCGTAACGCTCATCCCCCGTGTGAAATAAAATTACAAGCTTACCCTCTACACGTTTGTATATTTCAAATGCCTTTTCGTCATCAATGTTAAACTGTTGAAAGTCTGGGTGAAGCTTAACTCCCTTAAACCCAAGTTTTATAATTCTGTCAATCTCTTGCTCTAGGTTTTCCATATCGGGGTGAAGAGTTGCAAATCCAACAAACTCCTCATGTTTTTGGCATTCATCATAAATAAAATCATTGATGGGCAAAACCTGCTCTGGTCTCGTTGCAGTAGAGCATACAAGGTATTTTTCAACATTAATTGCTTGTCCACTTTTAAGCAAACTATCGCTTACACCAGCGTGCCTCATTTCAATGTCATAGAATCTACCTATTGAAGCAACTGCCTTTTCTGCTATTTTAGCAGGGAATATATGTGCGTGTGCGTCGATAATGCGATAATTGCTCATACTCATTTGCCTCTTTCGATATTTATCACCGTCTTGACGACGGCGGGATGCGATAAAAGGGCCAAGAACCGATTACGTCGGTTCCTGCCCTTTAAAACCCCACTTCCACATTTTTTCTCAAACGCTGTTGGCGTCGCACTCCACGCCGATAAATTTGTGAAAGATTTCTTTATTAAACCTCTCCCGAATTGTCTACCCAAAAATATCAGCCCTACATTCAGTGCAAGTTATACTTCACCGAGCGATACCTCGTGAGAGTGCCCAACGCATAACAGCGTTTCACATTGAAAGTGATAGCTATACGATAATTATACCTGCGACTTGTGGCACTGCAACTTATTTTAATTGTATTATGAATAGTAATTTATGATACCCTGTACCATAGCGTCAACCATTGCCTGTTGGTAAGATGGGTCAAGTGCCCTCATCTCATCTTCAACGTTAGATAAGAACCCACACTCAACCAAAATCGATGGGAATTGACGTTCTCTGGTTACAATAAAGTTATAGCTTGATTGCGAGCCATTCCAATAATTCCATTGTGATGAAGGTGCAACATTCTCTAAGCTTGCTTGGACAGCTTGTGCGAGTGGCTGGCTAAATGGGGAGTTGTAATAGGTCTGCACACCATAGGCATTGGGGTTACTTCCCGACGAGTTTTGATGGACTGAAATATACAAGTCGCACCCGTTTGCCTCCGCCATATCGACACGATAGCTATTATCCACCGTTTGGTCACTCTCACGAATCATGAAAACCTCTGCACCCATTGCCTCGAGTGACGCTTTTAGCTTAAAGCTATATTCAAGGTTTAAATGTTTTTCAATAGAGTCACGTCCTGCAAGGTTACCTGTGTCCTTGCCACCATGCCCTGGGTCAACGGCAATCTTTAACCCACTTAAGCTACCACTTGAAGGTGGGTGGTTAAAGCGAATGACTAGGGTGTTACCCTCCCAAGTTGCATGAGCACCGTAATAACGTCCTGCTTGTNNAAGTGTAATTTGATATTGCCATGTGCCCTGTGCTTCATTTTTAATTCGCTTATGTGACATTCCAGAAAATATCGGCGAAGAACCCATATCGCCCGACAAGTTTTCAGGCTTTAGGGTAGTTCCATAATCAAGTAATATTGTAACAGTGTCGGCATTAAATTGATAATTTCTCTTGCCCATTGGGGTAGAGTAATTTGCATAGGGCGACAGATTAATGCTAAATGGTGATTTCCAACCCATTTGGGCACGGATAACGGTATCGTTACCCTCAACTCCAACCGTCATTTTGCCGATTGGATTGTTACCCTCAAATGGGATTTCCTGCAATGAAGCGTCTTGAACCTTTATGGTTTTGCCCGAACGAAGATTTAGGTAATCACCGCTTCGGCTTACAACGATATCCTGTGTTCCGTCAGGAAGCTGATATTCTATTGCCTGTGGAAAACCTGTGGTTTTATACGGATATACGTTGGCATATCTTCTGTTTACTATCGCATGGGTAAAGATTTGACCTGTTGCTGTATCGGGGTCAACCTCATCAGCAAGCTTTTCAACGGTGATGGTTGCACCCTTTTTGCTTTCGGGGTAGCCCTGATATTTACCGTTAAAGGTAAGTGTGCCCAATGGCTGATCCTTTGCAGTAGCCTTTGGTACAGTTAATGTCGCTTGATAGGTTCTATAAGCTGACTCTGCGTTATCTTGGTCACCACCGCCACCTTCTTTTAATGTGACAGTTTTGCCGTTAAGGGTTGCGGTAATTACAGAGTCCTTGTATGCAAGTACAGAAAGCTGAATTGTTGATGAGCCTGCAACTTTCATAGTACCAGTCGGTGGTGATACTTCCTTAAAAATAACCACTTTACGCTCAATATCAAATATCGTGGTTTTTCCTTTGTGTTCTAGCTTGATTTGATTTTTACCAACATTTAAAGGTACCCATACGCTCGCACCGCCTCGGCTGGATGCCTCAACCTTATTGCCATTTAATAATACCTCGGCATTTGGGTCAAACTTCAATTTAACTTGAACACTTTCCTCATAGGTTACTGTAGATTTTTTCGGTGATATGATTGTGATGTCTTGAAACATATCATCTTCTTTTATTTCATTTGCAAAGTACTTCGTAAGATACTCAGTACTTCCATTTGGGTTTGCAATCAGATTGGAAAGCCCTGTAAAGGTACTTCCGTAATAGTTGCCCGNNTGCCCGACTTCAGTGAAACTGAAACTTGACGAGAAAGTTCGTCGATACCACTCCAAGCAGAAAGCTCTTTACTGCACACACTTTCGCCACTATGGGTTACATACATTGGTATTTTTACAGTTTTGCAGATATTTCCCCACCAGTTAACGGCAGTTTTAAAGCTTACTTCCGCGTTTCCGATTGAAGTTGGCACTTTTACGTCAACAAAGTCAACCGCCCCAGACTCAACCAATGCCTTTGTATCAGCATAACCGTCAACCAGCGACTCAAACCCTGCTTTTGTAGGGGAGCCTTCTTTCACCGTATCAGAATTTGCCCAAACGCTTGACACACGAAGTCCAATCGGCAGGGTTGCCTTTGTAATTTTAGTTTGGTTAATTACCTCATCAATGACTGCATTTACGTTGTCCTTCAGCCATGTTTTATACTCGCCGGCAGAGCCATATGACTGATATTCAGCAAAGGACACACCGTTTTTCTTTGGGTAATAATTATCGATTGAAATAGATGCAACCTCATAGATTGCAAGCTCTGACATAGCGTCAGCCATCGTTTGACGATTATCATATGGCAAAAAGCTATCAATCATCTCGCCATTTGCATTCTTAACCCCTGTTAGGTTATAGATAACAGAAACGGTGATATCTTTTTCACTTGCCTTTTTTAATAGAATTGACAACAAGTCAACAGGAGTTGAAGATAGCTTAGTGGAGGCGAAAACAACGCTGTCATCTAGTTTTGTATCTAAAGTAATTGCGTTAAATGAAAGCGACTTTACCTCCGCAATTATTTTGTCAACCTCAGCCTCAAGTGCTCCTTGTTCTGCATTGATATCCTTATAAATGTCAATCTTAGGTCTAAGCGTTACTGATTTTATGTTCTTTTTAACCTCTGATTGATAGGAAACTGGTGCAAAATGTCCCACAGGCACAACAATCCTAGGCAGAGCGTCAAGTGCCGCTGCGGCTTTCGCTTCTTTATCGTTTTTATAGATAAAGAATGCAAAAATTCCTGATGCTACTAAAATAACTGCTGTTGCCACAATGGCGATAATTAGCATTAGCTTTTTTTGGTCAATGCCTTGTTTTTTCTTGTACGGCAATTTTTTATCCTCTTTTCATATAACGTTTCTTGTTATAGTGTTTTATGTAACACATTAAACACTATATTATGTGGGAAACGGGTGGGTATCAACCCCCACCCCAACAGGATACTACCCAATTTATTAATGCTATTTCAAAGTCAAGCCATGGATATGGTCATATCGGAACAAAGCATATCCAGTTGCCTTATAGCTATTACCGATATCTTTAATCTGATTTTCGATTGTTGCAGCATCAAGTCTATATGGTGCTAAGCCAATATAAAGTGCAATGCTGTCCTCGGTTACAAGATTTTGCCACTTATCAAGTGACATCACATAAGGTTGGGTTGCGTGGTCATATCCCCAATAAAGCTGTGGCATAACATAGTCAATGTAACCTTTGTTTTGACACCATAACTTTAGGTCGGTTGAAAGATAGGTCATATCCGAGCTTGGAAGTGAGTTGTTTTCCCTAAATCCACCAGCAGGGCTTATGCCAAACTTCACTGATGAATCAATTGATTTTATCCCATCATGCAACCCTTTTACAAGTGCAGTTGTGTTTGCTTTGGCTTGAGAGGCAGTATCACCGTAAGTGCTAACATTTGTGCCATAGAAATAGTCATCAAGATGTATGCCGTCAACCTTATATTTTTGGGTAATCTCTTTTGCACCATTTATAATTAACTTTTGAACCTCTTTGTTGCCTGGTTTTAACCACCAACGCTTGTCGTCGCCAACTTGAACCATATAATCGGAACGGTTAGAGGACTCATACCATTGTTTTACAGGGAAACTTGAATTAATCAACGCCATTTCAGCGTCATTCATTGTTCTATATGGGTTTAGCCATGCGTGGATTTCAAGGGAACGTGAATGTGCTTCACGCACCATAATTTCTAATGGATCATAGTCAACACCCTGCCCCATTGTACCACTGATACACTTTGACCAAGGATAATATGCGGATTCATAAAAGGCATCGCCATGAGGTCTTACCTGTGCAATAACGGTGTTTAGCCCCTTGTTTACCATTGTGTCAAAGTAGGATTGAATTTTACTTGTGAAAGCAGACTCACTTGAACCAGCAAATTGCTGAAATTCAAGGAAGGACAACCAAACTGCTTTCATCTGTGTATTCGAAAGATTTGGAGGCTCTGGTTTTGGCTCTGGCTTGCTCGATACCGGTGGCTGACTTGAAGCCGGTTTACTCGAAACTGGTTTGCTTGAAGCAGGCTTGCTTGAAGTCGGTTTACTTGAAGTTTTATTGCTTGAGTTTTCTTTACTCACTGAATTCACCTTACCTATCTCTGATACTATCGAAGAAACATCGCTCGACGGGGTTGAACTAAGTTCTTCTGTTGAGCTCGGATACTCTGAAACTTCACTTGAAATTTGACTTGATATCTGTGAGCCCACATCTGCTTTGACTACATTAGTGGTATTATTACTGCAACTTGCAAGTGACAACATCATAGCCACCGCAAGAGAAAATGCGACAAGTTTTTTCATATATTACCTCCATTTTACCCTATTCTTCTATTGTATAGATTTTAAGGCATAATTTCAAGCATTTTTAAGTATAATTATATGTGAAATTTTATAACATTAAGTCGGAAAATATATACAAAAATGCCCTTGTACAAGCAGTTTATGCCAAAAACATTAAAAAGATACATCATAACAGCAAAAATGGACGCCTCGAGGGTGCCCAAACATCTTATTTTTCTTCTTCCACGCTATATTCTAAAAGGTCGCTCTCATAATAAAACTTTGCCATATCATCAAGCGTTTTCTCTTCATTTTTTAAACCGGAAAACACAAGCTCATTTTTATTTTTTTTGCTCTCGCAATCAATGCGATAGCGTGACACTATCTCATCCGCAGTCAGATATACAAGCTCTGGTTTGACAGATATGTTTTCACTCTCAAAATCTGGTTTTTGATTTTGTTGCTTTACTTGCTTAAAAAGTACACGAAACTTATGTTTTGGAACGTGCTTTTCCACTTGACCGTTTAAGTCAAGTGTGATGTTATTTTGCTTAATTTGTGCAAATATTTTATTGGCATCAAGAGAATTTATTTTTTTGATTTGCTCCTTGTTGCCATCACTAAGGCTTGATAAATCACCATTAGAACAGATAGAAACCTCGGGGTTCTTACCTTTGGCAATGATTTCTTTTAACTCACTAATCGATGAAATTTCACTTTGCAAGACATATGACGGTGCAAACTGTAGCGAAACATCAGCCTCAACTTCAGCACTAACCTCATCTGCTTTATGAACAAGGGGGGCTTTTTTTGTGGGGACGATGGGTGATTTTACCGTTTGAGTGGAAACCTCATACCTCAAATGATGATTTTTAAAACCGCTGTCACCCCTTGAAACGATATCTTGGAAGGGCAGAGCACGCATTGTATTTTCATCTTCATCAAACACTGTATGCTCAAGCACATTTCGTACTTTTTCACTGCGATGAGCCTTTGCAAGCACTGTCCACACAATCAAAATCAAAACAATCATTGCAGGAATTACAGTATAGTAAATATAGCCCATACTGCCCCTTGCAATGTCAAAAAAAAGCTTTATGTAGGGGGAAATGACAGCGCCACTCCCAAGATAAAATCTAAAATAGAGCAAAGAGAAAACGGATAGGAAAAACAGCAGAGTAAAAAATGCGAGGGCAATTTGTAATAAAATCGGTGCTTTTACCTTGTTTTTATCCATAAGTTCTCATCCTTCTTTTTAGGTGAACAGCTTGGTAAAAAAGCCCACTTTTGGTGGCTTTCGATTTAGATATTCACCATCATTTTTTATTAAAATGGTGTCCTCACCAATGATTTCGATGTCTTCCCATTTAATCGTCATGTCCTCATCACGTCCAAAAAGTCCAAAAAATCGAGACCGTCCATAGACCACGATTGAAATAACCTGAGCCTTTTCTGTGTCAAAAATGATATCATCGACAAAGCCGATTTTCACTCCGTTTGTGACATTGATAATTTCCTTGTTGCGAAACTCCATAAAATATGAGGTCATCATCATCCCTCCCACCTAGTTGTATCAAATGTATATGCGGTGGGATTTTACTTCATACGCAATTTGCGTAGTATCGAGGGCAAATATAGAATTCGTCCCTACTTGTGATATTTCCCGTTATTGCTGATTTGAAACGCACGATAAATTTGTTCCAGTAGCATAACCCTTGCAAGCTGATGTGGAAAGGTCATTTTAGACATAGAAAGCTTAAAGCTTCCCATAGACTTCACTTTATCAGATAGCCCATAAGAGCCACCAATGACAAAGCTAATCTCACTTATTCCCGAGAGTGCAATCTCGTCAATTTTTGCTGAAAATTCTTCCGAACCAAGTTGTTTCCCTTCAATACAGAGTGGCAATATAGCACCTTTTGCCTTTTGCAAAATACTTTCACCTTCGGCTAATATGCATTTTGCAATCTGTGTGTCCGAGGGGTCATTTGGCAATTTGTATTCTGAAAGCTCAATCACATTCAGCTTGCAAAAAGCCGACAGCCTTTTTGTATATTCAGCCACAGCAAGGCGAAGATAGTCCTCTTTTAATTTGCCAATGCATATAACGTTGATAGTTAGCATAAATTTTTCACATCACTTTTTTCAATAAACAATTTTCGCTCAAGCGTTGCTTTCACTCAACAAAACAATAAATATGTTTCAAAGAACATCTCGCTGTGCTCGATGGATTAAATTCCTAAGCTCCTACGTCGCTAAAGAATTTATATCTCCACAACGTCGCCGGTGCATTGTGCAGAGGCAACAGATAATATGTAATCTCTATTCAGCTCTGAGCCTGTTTTTATCAGCTCATCAAGTGCAGATTTCATAGCAAGTTGAGGAAGATTATTTTGCTCGCTAAGGTGTCCAAGCATAAACTTTGTTGTGCCAGAGTGTAGCAAATCAACCAGCGTTTTTGCACAATCCACGTTTGAAAGATGTCCTACTGTGGAGGAAATTCTGTGCTTTAAAAAGGGTGGATATGCTCCCATTTTCAACATTTGATCATCATAGTTAGATTCAAGCAAGATAAAGTTGCTCCCCATAATACTTTGCGAAACCTCGTCAGTAATACAACCCAAATCGGTGCATACTACAGCAACTTTCCCGTCATTAAACTGCATTCTAAAACCCAAAGAATGGACGCTGTCATGTGGTGTTGTAAAGGAGGTTACCCCCATGTCACCCATGTCTGCGACCTTTTTATTTAACTCAATGGCTTTTCCGCCTTGAGGCAACATATCATTTTTTATCATATGTTCGATGGTTTTCCTTGAGGAATATATCGGCACATTTAAAAGCTTGCCGATTGTTTTTAGTCCCTTTATATGGTCAGTATGCTCGTGGGTGATGAATATCCCCTTAACAGCAGAATAATCAATGCCACGAAAATCCATTTTTTGTTTGAATGAACGGAGTGACAGCCCTGCATCAACCAATATGCCATTTTTTTCGTCACCGATATATGTAGAATTGCCCTTTGATGATGAGCAAAGTGAGTATGCAAAAGCCATGTTACCCTCCAAGTTGTATGTTTCCTATTATGTATTAAGGCGGTGATAAATCACCGCCACATATATTTGATTTTCGGATGCCTATTGAGCCATGCCCATTTCGTTGTCTGGCTTTGTTATTTTTGTGATATCTGCACCAAGTGCACGAAGTTTCACCTCAATATTTTCATAGCCTCGTTCCACGTGGAAGATATCCTCAACCTCGGTTATTCCATCAGCGGCGAGTGCTGCAATAATAAGTGCTGCACCTGCTCGCAGGTCGGTAGCTTTTACCGGTGCTGCTGAAAATTTAGTAACTCCCTCAATAATGGCAATTCTGCCATCAACGGAGATATCTGCACCTAGTCGTCTAAGTTCATCAACATATTTAAAGCGGTTATCCCAAACTCCCTCAGATACAATGCTTGTACCCTCTGCAAGGCATAGCAATACGCTGATTTGCGGTTGCATATCAGTAGGGAAACCTGGATGTGGCATTGTTTTCACATTTGATTTAACAAAAGGCTTGTCCCCTGTTACACGAATAGAATCATCATACTCGATAACAGTTACGCCAATTTTTTGAAGTTTTGAAGTAATAGATTCCAAATGCTTTGGAATGACATTTTTGATTAAAACGTCACCATGGGTAGCGGCAGCCGCCACCATATAAGTTCCAGCCTCAATTTGGTCTGGGATAATTGAATAAGTAGTTCCGTGCATTTTACTCACGCCACGAATTTTGATAACGTCAGTTCCAGCACCCATAATGTCGGCACCCATAGAGTTTAAAAAGTTTGCAAGGTCAACAATATGTGGTTCTTTCGCTGCATTTTCAATGACAGTTTGTCCATTTGCCAAAGATGCTGCAAGCATTGCATTAATCGTACCACCAACGGTTACAATATCAAAGTAGATATGTGCTCCGTTTAGCTCAGTAGCAGTCAATGCTACCATTCCAGATTCAACGCTCCACTCAGCACCTAGTGCATTAAAGCTTTTTAAATGTTGGTCAATTGGTCTAACACCGAAATCACAACCGCCTGGTAGTGCTACCTTTGCACTATGAAATTTTCCCAGCAAAACCCCTAAAAAATAGCAAGAAGCACGCATATGCCTCGCTTTTTCATATGGTACTTCAGGAACAGTAATATTTGAAGTGTCGATTTCCAATGTGTTTTTATTTATAACTTTGATGGAAGCACCCATCTCGCTCAAAATTTTTATCGTAATCGCAACATCGCTGATGTTAGGAATATTTTCAATGATACATGGGCCACCCGCTAAAATTGTAGCAGGTAATATTGCAACAGCGGCATTTTTTGCGCCACTGATTTCAACTTCGCCACGAAGTCTATTTGAACCCTTAATTACATATTTTTCCAAAGCGTTCTCTCCTTTGTGTTTTTCGGTATTAGTATACCACAATAGACAGTAAAATAAAAGCTTTTTTTATTATTGTGAAATTTTTCAATGTAATAAAGTGTAATTTTCCCTTTGGTAATATTGAATATAATTTTCAAATGTAATTTGTAGGGTCTATTCATCTGATTTTTTGAAGTAAAAAATTAGGGCATCAAAATGATGCCCCAAATATACTTTAATTATACAGTTTTTAGTGGCGCTCTTCTAACAAGCAAAACGCTAAACAGATACAAAATTGCTGAAATAATTAACGCTATTAAAAGCATATTGTATGGGCTAGATTTTAGAAAATTNNAATTGTATATTTTATCAAAGAATCTTCCTAATGCATTCAATGTATCTGCACTTAATACGCTGATAATCATCGGCAAACCAACTATAAAAATTGCTGGAATTGAAACGTAGAAAAGAATACTCATCAGTTTTGTCAATCGAGAATTCAAAGTAGCAATAAAATATCCAATCATAGCAAACAGCATATAGATTCCAAACCTCCACAGCATTGTTGAAAGTATAGATTCATTAGAATATATCGCATTAAATATAGATGGATCAGGTTTATTAACAATCATAGAAAATATCCAAACATTGAATGAATCAACCAGCGTCAATATAGCACAAATGCTTAACGTAGTTCCTATTTGTGCAATTAACATTGTTTTTCTTGAAATGCCGTTACACATTCCAAACTTAAACGTTTCAAAATAAAAAACCAAACCTGAAACCAAACTAAAAATTGCACTGGAAACACTCATTTCCATATTAACTGCATCGCTTACTGCTATTAAAATATATCCAAGAATATAGACCAAATAGATTACAGTATAAAAAATGTAAATTGATTTTTTAAGGTTCATCATCTGCCATAGGTATAATTCTTTTATCTTCATTATTTTATCCCCCTACACATTTGTTAGCTGAATAAACAGCTTTTGTAAATCAAGCTTTGTCACCTGCAAGTTTTGTGGCACTTCACCTTTGCTTACATTTCCAAGCAGGCAAGCAGTTTTTAGCCCACCCAGATTTTCCACGCTAAGCAGTTTCTTCCCAGCTGTGTATGCGTCTACATCCTCTGCCTTACCGCTAACGCAATAGCCCATTTGCAAGACTTCTTCGGTTGGTTTATTCAAGATAACCTCGCCTTGTTTTATGATAACAACCTGCTCAATTAGGTCTGCTACTTCCTCGATTAAGTGAGTAGAAATGATGATAGTTTTAGGGTTATTGCTGTAGTTTTCGAGCAAAACCTTATAAAAAAGCTCTCTATGGTTTGCATCAAGCCCAAGTACTGGCTCATCTAGCAGGATATATGGCACATTCACCGACAACGCAATAATTAGCTTGAAAATGGAATTATATCCTGTGGAAAGTTCTTTCACTTTTTTGTTTGCATTTAAGCCGAATTTCACGCAAAGAGAGTTTGCATACTCCTCATCAAACTCCTGATAAAACAGCTTGCTCCATTTAAAAATTTCTTTTATTTTTGCAGTATCTGTGTACAATGTCTTTTCAGTCATGCAGTAAATTTTGCCTAGTGCATTGTCATTTTCCATTGATGCTTCACCGTCTATTGTAATATTGCCAGCGGTAGGGAAAATTTTATTTGTGATGATGTTTAATAGGGTAGATTTGCCTGCACCATTTCTTCCAAGCAAACCATATATTTTGTTGCTTTCAAAGCTGATATTCACATGATTTAGTGCAGTAACATCGCCAAATTGCATTGAAATATCATTTACATTAATTGCTTTCATTTTGAAACCCTCTCTCAATTAGATTAATAATGTCTTGTTTTTCCATTTTAAGCTTTGCTGCCTCGTTGATTAGATTGACAATGTATTCCTCGAAAAATGCCTGCTTGCGTTTAGTTTGAATAATCTCAACTGCTCCTTCTCGCACGAACATTCCAAGTCCCCTTTTCTTATATAAAATATCGCTGTCTACTAAAATGTTGATACCCTTTAGCACCGTTGCAGGATTGATTTTGTAAGTCACCGAAATTTCAGTTGTGGAGGGCACTTGGCTTTGCTCTACAAACGCACCCGATAAAATTGCATCTTCAATTTCCTCTGCAATTTGAATATAGATTGGTTTTTCACTTTCAAAGTTAATATTCATCTATTCACCTCATTTGTTAATTGGTTAATCACTTATGTAACTAACTATACTACATGCTATGTGAATTGTCAATAGGTTGTTAAAAAAATTAAAAAAACAATAGGACAGGATAAAATCCTGTCCTATTGTTTCATACTTCCGAAATCTTGCGAGCACTTCGGAGGTATTATTTGTATTCCGATGCATAGTATAACACAATACATTATAATACGCAAGTGCGTGTACTCAATAACGTAAATTTTGTTATGATATTAACGAGGTGGTACTTATAAAAATTAAACAAGCAGTCGTAGAACGATTTAAGCAGCTTTGTATAGAACAAAATATAAAAACTAATCAGTTAGCAGTTATCTCTGGTGTAACTGCATCCTCTGTATATAGTATGATGGACGAAAGCAGAGCAAATGTTTCGATTATATTAATCAAGAAATTGTGTGATGGGCTAGAAATATCTTTGCATGAATTTTTTCATGATGAAATATTCTTTAATTTAGATTTGGAAATAGAATAACATAATTTTAAAATAGAGGTAGACCAAACGGTCTACCTCTATTACTATTATCCTGATTTGATTATCCTATAAAAAGCCCAGTTTCTTATATACTTTTTGCAACGTACGCTCTGCAAAATGCTCTGCCTTTTGTGCACCCTCAGTGTAGCATTTTTCTAGGTAAGCTTTATCGTTTAAAAGCAAAGCGTGCTTTTCTCTGATTGGAGAAAGGTGCTCTGCAACACAGTTTCCGACCTGCTCTTTGAAGTAGCCATAGCCCTTGCCCTCAAACTCACGCTCAATAGCAGCATAATCAGCACCCGTCATAACAGAATAGATAGACATCAAATTGTTAATGCCATCCTTACCCTCAGCATAGCGTATCTCAGCGTCGCTGTCGGTAACTGCACGTTTGAACTTCTTAACGATAGTTTCAGGCTTATCTAATATGGAGATGAAACCATTTGCATTTTCATCTGATTTTGACATTTTCTTGGTAGGGTCAGCAAGGGACATTACCCTAGCTCCGGTAGTAGGAATATATCCCTCTGGAATTTTAAACACATTGCCATAAACCCCATTAAAACGAGTTGCAACATCTCTTGCAAGCTCCAAATGTTGCTTTTGGTCTGCACCGATTGGCACCAAATCAGTTTGATAAAGCAGGATATCAGCCGCCATTAAAACAGGATATGTGAACAGCCCTGCGTTGATGTTATCTGCATTTTTTGCACTCTTATCCTTAAATTGGGTCATGCGTGAAAGCTCGCCAAATTGTGTAAAGCAAGAAAGTGCCCAAGCTAGTTCTGCGTGTGCCCTAACGTGGCTTTGTATGAAAGCCGTGCTCTTTTGAGGGTCAATTCCACAAGCTAAAATCAGCGCATATGCCTCTAGGGTTTGACGTCTTAAATCTGCCGCATTTTGCCTTACGGTGATTGCGTGCATATTAACAATTGAGTATACACAGTTAAACTCGTCTTGCAGAGAATTCCAGTTTCTAAGCGCACCGATATAGTTGCCGAGTGTCGGCACTCCTGTAGGTTGGATACCGCTGAAAATGATTTTCTTCTTGATTGGTTGTTCTAATACGACTTCCATTTATATCATCCTTATCTAATGTATTTGGTAACCACTGTAGGGGCGGATATCATCAACCCGAGGGCAACCACAAGGGTTGCCCCTACAAGGTTTATTGCATTTGATTTAATCTGTAGGGGCAGGCTTTGTGTCTGCCCATTTGTTTTACACAATATATTTCGCGTGGTATCGGCGGACGGATAATATCCGCCCCTACATCATTTCGTAGGTAAGTTCTCCTAAGATTTCAATGCCTTTTATGATTTGCTCATCGGTTGGAGTTGAGAAATTAAGTCTAAATGACTGGGTTTTATAATCCTCGCTCGGTAAGAATGCGCTCCCCGGAACAACTGCAACCTTATTTTCTACTGCTCTTTTGCAAAACTCCATCATATTTACGTTTTCCGGAAGTGTGCCCCACAAGAAAAGTCCACCCTCTGGCTCTGTAAATGTGATTTTCGGGTTTATATGAGCCTTGATATTCTCTAGCATTAAGCTACATTTGTTCTTATATATTGTGCGAAGTCCCCTCACGTGCTCGTCAAACTCTACACGCTCCAAGAAACCGTCGCAGATAAGCTGACCAAAGATATTTGTGTGAACGTCGCTTACTTGTTTTACCACCACTACCTTTGAGATAATCTCCTTTGGTGCACACATAAAGCCTACCCTTAGTCCTGGTGAAAGCAGCTTTGAGAAACTTCCACAATAGATAACGATGCCGTNNTTGATGTTTTTCACGTCCTGCCCCGCAAAGCGAAGTTCTCCATAAGGGTTATCCTCTAAAATAACAACGCCATATTTTTTACAGATATCGTAAACTGCTTGACGTTTCTCATAACTCATAGTAGTTCCAGATGGATTTTGAAAGTTTGGTATGAGATACAAAATCTTTGTGTTAGGGTTGTTTTTCAGTGCCTCTTCAAGCTTTTCAATGTTGATACCATCAGATTCCATATCGACGCCCACCAAATTTACCTCGTAGGACTTGAACGCATTTAAGCTGCCAATAAAGCTTGGATTTTCACAAATAACGGTGTCACCCTTGTTGCACATCACCTTGCAAGCAAGTTCAATTGCTTGCTGTGCTCCAGAGGTAATAATCAAATCGTCAAACTCTTCGCCAATATTGTAGCGGGTTTTCACTTGGTCTTTTAGCTTATTTCTAAGTGGAGTATAACCCTCTGAAATGCTGTATTGAAGTGCACCAATTGGGTTTTTCTCCATAATTTCAGCAGTAATCTGCTCTATCATTTTAACTGGAAATGCTTCTGGCGCTGGGTTTCCTGCAGCAAATGAAATGACGGTAGGGTCAACTGTATATTTAAGAATTTCTCTTATAGCTGAGGCTTTTATGCCATCCATTCTGGTTGCAAATTTGTAATCCATAAGTTCTTTCTCCTTCTCGTAATTGATGTCATAACCCTCATTATACCACCCAGTTTATTGCTCGTCTAGGGTTTTTGTGAATGGCTCAAAGAATTCAGCCATAAACAGCTCCACTTCTTGCATATTAAATTCAGTGATACTTTCCATAATGCTCTGTTTTGCCTTGACAAACTCTGTGTTTCCGGACTTTTCTTCCTCCACACATTTGATAAGGGCTGACAGCTTGTCCGCCGCTTTAACCAATTTCCACCGCTCACTATCGTCCTCATTCTTTTTGAAATAGTCTTGATATTCTGCCGCTATATCGTTTGGCAGCATCGAAAACAAGCTCTCATTTGCAGCTTTTTCAACCTGCTTATAGGCTTTGATGATATTTTCGTCATGGTACTTGATTGGAGTTGGCATATCGCCTGTGATAATCTCGCTTGCATCGTGATAAATAGCGAGCATGGCAACACGTTCGGCATTGATATTTTTGCCTAGTCTAACATTTGCAATCACAGCAAGTGCGTGTGCCAAAACTGCAACATCAAGGGTGTGCTCCGATAGGTTTTCTTTATGAGTGTTACGCATTAACCCCCAACGGTCGATATATTTCATTCTCAATATCATTGAAAAAAAACTGCTCTGCATGATAATTCCACCTTGTTATTGTATTGTTTGTATTTTTATTCTAGCAAAATTTTTATGTTATTACAATTGATTTATTAGAAATCATTTTGTGCTAATATGACGGGCGACCACACAGGGTCGCCCCTACAAATTAATTTGCGTTGTATCAATCCTCAGTCTCACTTTGTTCGACAGCTCCTTTCAAAAGGAGCCTTGAGCCCTCTTTTGAAAGAGGGTGGCAAGCGTAGCTTGACGGGTGATTAGTAGGGTCGCCCCTACATAATTACCTCTAATTTCCCGATTGGTTGCATCTATTCGTGCAACTAACCCTTTAATTTTCTCTATTATTGAAAGGGTGAATAACAATGAACTATATTTTAGAGATAAAAGCTTTTTATGATTGGCTTGAGCTCAATCCAATCTCGACCTCTGCAATTGTTTTATGGCACGCTCTTATGAGTGTTGCCAACAAAACCTATTGGCAAACCGAATTACACATTCCAATTTCAATACTACAGATGAAAACAGGACTAAAGAAAGATGCAATTGTACAAGCAAGGCGAACACTCAACAATATGGGCAGGGTTACTATTGTTGAACAAGCAAGACAAAACTCTTGTGTTTACAACCTTATTCCCTTTGCAAATTACGAAAAATCTTTTGAAGCTATGGCGGTTAAACCGCCTGTATATAAACAAGACTATACTAAACAAAATAATACTAAACCGAAAAATAAAAAATCATCATTTGATATTGACGAACTGGATAAGTTTTGGGATAGCGTTCCAAAACTGTAATTTACCTTGCATAATCAAGATTTGATTGTTATAATTATGGGTAAACTACAACAATCAGCAAAGGAGTGATTAAAATCGGATTGGCTTTAGAGAAAAAGAAAAACCATATGCTCCATGTATTTTTAATTGGACTAGGTCTATCATTCCTGATATTCCTGCCCTTTTTAATCTTCGATAAGGGATTATTCATCTATTTCGGTGACTTTGATGTGCAACAAATTCCCTTTTACAGGCTGTCCCACGAGGCAATTCGCAGCGGCTCTACCGCTTGGAATTGGACAACAGACTTGGGTGTTAATTTCATTGGCTCCTACTCATTTTACACCTTGGGAAGTCCGTTTTTTTGGCTGACAATTCCCTTTCCTAAAGAGGTTGTGCCTTACTTAATGGCACCCCTTTTAATGCTGAAATTTGCATTTACCTCGGTGACGGGTTATGCGTTCATAAACAGATTTACAAAAACCTCAAGAATTGCAATGCTTGGCGGACTTATGTATGCTTTTTCGGGGTTTAATATCTACAATATTTTCTTCAACCATTTCAACGAAGTTGTTATGGCATTTCCGCTTTTGCTCATTGCAATGGAAGAGGCAGTTATCAACAAAAAAAGAGGTCTGTTTGCCCTTGCTGTTGCATTTTGTGCAATGATAAACTACTATTTCTTCTTTGGTCAAGTCATTTTTTGCGTGATTTATTTCTTCGTCAGACTTCGCTCAGAGGACTTCAACGTGAACCTAAAGCAGTTTATGCTCCTCCTTTTCGAGGCAGTCTTAGGCTTGTTGCTCGCAATGATACTATTACTCCCCTCACTGATGGCGCTGACTGGAAACCCCCGAACCTCCGATACAATCGAGGGTTTCAACACCCTAATTTATGGTAACTCGCAAAGATACGGGCTGATTTTATCAAGCTTTTTCTTTCCGCCTGATATCCCCGCAAGACCAAACTTTTTCCCTGATGCAAATGCAAAATGGTCGTCCGTTTCGATGTTTTTGCCACTCTTTTCAATGACAGGTGTCATTGCATTTTTAAAGGCAAAGTCAAAACATTTTGCAAAAACAATGATTGTTATCAGCGTGATAATCTGCTTTGTGCCATTTTTAAACGCATCATTTTCAGCCTTTAACTATGGCTATTATGCACGTTGGTTTTATATGCCGCTTTTAGTTATGTCCCTTGCTACCTGTATTGCTTTGGAGGACCACCTTGAAGAATTCTCCTTTGCACTCAAGGTAACAACAGGGTTTGTGGCTTTCTTTGCCCTCATTGGCATCATGCCAAAACGAGTGGACGGCAAGCTTAGCTGGTTTAGTTTGCCCGAATACCCCGACAGATTTTGGACTTACGTTTTGATTGCTTTATTTGGACTTCTTTGCACTTGGCTTTTGGTTATCATGACTCCAAAGCATAAAAAGTTTATGAAAACAGCACTTTGGTGTTTTTGTGCAATCACGTTCACCTTTTCAGCCTTTATGATTTTTTGTGGCAAGCAAGCTGGAAACAGCTATGAAATTGTTGCAGAAAAAGGGCTGTTTGGTGGCGACAAGCTTACCCTCGTGGGTGATGAGTTTTATCGAATTGATACCTTTGACGAGATGGATAACCTCGGTATGTTTTGGGGAATGCCTACAATTAACGCATTCCACTCGGTTGTGCCTGCCTCTATCATTGAATATTATGAGCTGATTGGCGGCGAGCGTGGGGTTGGCTCTAGGCCTAAGGAAAATTTGATTGGTGTTCGAGCACTTGCCAATGTGAAATATTCCTTTATCAAGGAGGATAAAGAGGACCGAACCCCAATGCTTGGTTTTTCCTATTACGATACCCAAAACGGCTATAAAATTTATAAGAATGACTACTTTGTGCCAATGGGTGTTGGCTTTGACTATCGCATTCCTAAGTCGGTTTTTGAGGGCAACACCAGCTATAAAGACAGATTGCTTTTAAAGGGTATTTACTTTGATGAGGAAAAATACTCCGACTATATGAGTGTTGTGCCGACACTTGAAACCGAGCAAACTCAATATGACAAGCTTTCTTCAGATGATAGCTATATTGCAACCTGTGAGGCATTGGCACAAAATGCTGTAAGTGATTTTTCCTATTCATCTAGTGGATTTACTGCAAATTACACCGCAAATAAAGACAGCTTTGTGTTTTTCTCTGTTCCTTTTGACAAGGGTTTCTCTGCAAAGGTGAACGGTGTTGAGAGTGAAATCATCAAGGCAAATGGTGGCTTTATGGCAGTTAAAGTGACCTCCGGTGAGAATGCAATTGAGTTTTCCTACAAAACCCCTGGGCTTGGTCTGGGCTCATTAATTTCGTTGTTTGCACTTCTCCTGTTGATAGGATATTTGGTTTTATCCTACTTTGACCGCAAAAAGCACCCTGAAAACTATATCAACTATGAAGAAATTCCTTGCAGTGTTGATATGCTCTATATTGAGGAAAACCAAAGCGAAAACAATTAATATGCTGATAAAAAAGTCCCGAATGAGTAATTTCATTCGGGATTTTTGTTGTTATTTTGTGTTGTAGGGGGTCGATTTCCATGTCGACCCGAACGGTTTTACAAAAATTGATTTGTGATACACCGAGGGGCGACCACAAAGGGTCNNGACGACCAAAGGTCGCCCCTACGGATGAACATCGAAATTACAATCCCCTAAAAACAACCACGCATTGCATATTTTTAACACATTCCAGCAATGCACTTTTCTCATTTTCCACCCTGCCACTGATTACATTATCCAGTAAAATTCGTAGGATTTCGCCTACCTTTCCCCCCTTAGGAACACCGTTTAAAACAATCTCATCACCATTAATATTAAGCTGTTTTAGCGAGTAACATTCCCCATTTTGTTCAACTTCGAGGACAAGATTTCTCTGCACTTTGTTGTCCTCACCCAGTAACGCTTGATAGTCGAGCAACAGCAAAACCTCCTCATAAGACAGTTCATTTAGCTTTTGCTTGACACTTTGCTTGTCGGGGTTTATCTTGAAATGCTGATTATCCCAAAGCATTTTTACTCTAGCCTTAGTTTTTTTGTCAACACAAAGAGATTCAAGCCCCTCTTTTTTCAAGGCAATCGCTAACCGTATCTCTAGGGTAGGATTTGAATTTTCAATTGCATTTTGCTCAATCTCGCTTAGTGGTTTTAGTATGTTTTCGAGCACGTGAAGTTCACTCATCAGCAGTAAAGTACCAACAGGATTATTTGAAAGCAACAGCTTTGTGACCTCTTCCGTTACCCTTTCTGGAGAAATATTCTTCAGTAACCCTCTGCACTCATAGATTGCAGAGATTGTGCTTTCCTCGATAAAGAAGTCTAGCTGTGCCATAAAGCGGAATGCTCGCAGGATACGAAGTGCGTCCTCGCCAAATCGCTTTTTAGGCTCACCAATTGCCCTAATGCACCGATTTTGAATGTCCCTCACACCATAAAACTCATCTACAATTCCACTTTTATCGTTATAGCAAAGTGCATTCATGGTAAAATCACGTCTTGATAAGTCCTCTTTTAGCCTATTGGTAAAATGAACACTTTTCGGGTGACGGTTATCCTCATAGCCACCCTCAATACGATAGGTTGTGATTTCAATTGGGTTATCATCAATAAAAACAGTGATTGTACCATGCTTTTTGCCGACGTCAAGCGTCTTATAACGCACGAAAAGCTCCTCGATTTCATCGGGGAGCATATTCGTTGTAATATCAATGTCGTTTTGAGTTTTTCCCATGACCATATCTCTGACACAGCCACCCACAAGGTAAGCCTCGCCGGAGTTTGCCTCAATCAATGCTAACGCCTTTTGTGCAAATTCGGGTAGTTTCAATACAATCACCTATTCTTATGTCTGAGTTAAATATCTTTATTCATTTCAGCATGTGCTGTGATAAAGGTTGCACCAAGAAGACCTGCTGTATTTTTAAGCTCTGCTTTTACAACTTTAAAGTTTGCATAGCTTTTCATAACTTTTCTTCCAATGCGCTCATTAATCTCATTTTCGATATAAGGTTCAGCGAGTATGCCACCACCTAAAATCAACGCATTTGGGTTAAAGATATGTATCAAAGTTACAAGACCGATAACAATTTCATCAATCCAATTATCAACAATATTTTTCACTTGCTCGTTGCCTTTATACCACTCTTCGAAAATAATTCTGCCGTTTGTTAGCTCAGGGCTTAATTTTTTAGCCTCACGCACAAGGGCAGTAGTAGATGCATATTGCTCATAGCAACCGTCTTGACCGCAAGCACAAGTTTTTCCATGAGGATGGGTTATAATATGGCCAAACTCGCCAGCTAGCCCCTGTGTTCCGCCGTAAACTTGACGGTTGATGATGATTGCACCACCAATGCCTGTTCCATAAGTCACACATAAAAGGTCGTTAAACCCTCTGCCCGATCCAAAGTATGTTTCGCCCATCGCTGCTGCATTAACGTCATTTTCAACATAGGTTGGAAGCTTAAATTCTGCTTCAAAAATGCTTTTCACATTAATTCCAGTATAGTTTGGCACATTTTCGTTTGCATATACAATGACACCCTCTTTAGAGTTCACTTGTCCGGTTGTTGAGATGCCGATTGCCTCGAAATCCTTGTAGGTGTGCGCANNCACTAACGTTTCCGTTTTCGTCAGTGATGGCAGATTTTATCGCTGTTCCACCAATGTCAATCGCTAAAATTCTCATATCCTTACCTCCAAATGTTTAGGGATCCTACTCCCATATTGTTACGATAATTCAACTTAAGTTTGATAATATAAAAATGTAGGGATTAACATCACTTGTACCGAGTGTCTGCGAAACCCGTAAATCTACACTAATAGTAAAAGGGGCGGGATGTCCTACTTACGGGGTTTAAGCCGACCACACCCGCAACAAAACTTATACTTTGTTGAATGTACGTTAATCTACAATTATACTATGAGATAGAAAAAAAATCAAGAACAAATTGCTCTTGATTTTTAATATATTAGTATTCATTGAGGAGGGTGAATTATACTTTTAGCTTGCAATAAAAGTATGTTTAAATTATAACACACTCGTTTTAAATATTGTTAAAAAACTTTTAAGTTAACGTTAAAAAACATACGATATTCTGTGAATTTACGACATATACTAACAACTTTTAGTACATATTGCTAGTTTGAAAATGACTCCAAGCGTTTTTCAATTGTATTGTTGTAATTTTCAACAGTTCTCTCATATTCTTCAGTCATAAAACGTGAAGTAAGCAGAAAATCTTNNCAAAAGGAATATCATAAACAATCGCAATACGAAGCAATGCTTTTATGTCAGGGTCATGTGGTTGTGCCTCAAGCGGGTCAGAGAAAAATACTACAAAATCAATTCTGCCCTCAACAATTTTAGCTCCAATTTGTTGGTCACCACCCAAAGGCCCGCTGTTGTATGCCCTAATTGGCAATCCAGTTTTTTCTGCAATCAACCTTGCAGTTGTTCCTGTTCCACATAGGAAGTGAGTTTTTAAAATCTCGCTGTTTTTTTGTGCCCATTCCACAAGTAGTTGCTTTTTGCTGTCATGTGCAATCAATGCAATGTGTTTTTGCTTTCCGATTGTGAATTTGATGTATTCATCTTTTATCATGTCAATTCTCCTTATTTTTTATTGTGTTATAGTTTAATTCGTGATACACCGACGGGCGACCACAGAGAGTCGCCCCTACAGGTTCGTTTCATTATATTGGGTGGTATTGTAGGGGCAGGCCTTGTG
>DBGA01000056.1:0-10045 GCA_002295325.1 Ruminococcaceae bacterium UBA866
TTAGCCTGCTGTGAGGGTTATTTTTATACCCTCTATTTGGCATTGTACCATTACTTGGAATATATTGCAAGATTTATTTACAAATTTAATCAAAAAATGACAGGTGCGACTTTAAGTCGCACCTGTTTTAAAATCTTTTTTTAACAATATTACTCATAAGATTTGATGCTCCAATAAAAGGGATTGGTACAAGTTCAGCTATTATAGGCAAAATAAATGCAGTTATTAAAAGAAATATGGAAGAGTACCAGCCTATATCTTTTATAATTAAAGAAACTATTATCAATAAGACACTAACGGTGATTACTAAACCACCAACAGTCGTAGCGATTACAGATAGTACTTTCAATATGACGGCTGTGAGTTTAAATACAAAAAATAAAATGCAACAAATTAATTTTAATATCATAACAAATGGAAAAAGCAGTATTGATATCAATAATTTGTTGCAATAAACAGTTACTTAACAGTACAAGCACATATGGTTATTCTCGAAAGTTGGCTGGACATCATTAACAAATCATCCATTAAAACAGTCAAGTTATCACTTCATTTGATTTAGTTGATGCTTAAGAAGGTTGTATATTGGGATGTCTTCTTTTAATCAAAGTTGATGTTTAATTTCCCTGTGGGTCAATCCTTTTGATAACATTAGTTGTATTTTTAATGTCTATTTTTCGAGGTTCTGTTCATTTTATAGGTTAGGGAAGTTGTTTATGAGGACTATTTATTGTTTGGTTTGCGTATTTATTTGGTGTAAATTACGGTTAAATTATAATCAACTATTTTTATAATTTCTGGATTACTGTCAAGTTTATTTCTAATTGATTTTTTTTGTACAATATAGAGTATGAAGTTAACCACCAGTACTTCTAAGAGTGTCAATGCTGAACAATAAAGATGCCAAGGTGGTTTCATTATGTAAGCTTGTCCGTTTGAAAAATCACTGCTGGTTCATTATAAGTCTGTAAACAAAATTTTTGGTTATTATAATTTGAAATGAATATGTTTTTACAAGCGATATAATAGTCGCAAATTTGTTCCTTTGCTTGTACTAAAATAATTTTTTTCTCTGGATTTGATTCTTCAACTATCTTAGCGTTGATCTTACCCAATACTTTACTTGACTCTTCACAAACCCAAGCCAAGTTGTGTATTGGTCTATAGAGCTGTAAGTCTATTATCATTTGACGCCCTTTTTTATCATCAGAATCAATAGCCCCAATTTCTGTCCTGTAAAAAATATCATTGTAATCGGTCGAAACAGGATTGTAGAATTGAATATTCTCCGGATTAGTGGAAGCGATATCACCTTCAAATTTGCTGCTCTTTGCATCATTGCATTTTTTACATGAAAGTATTAAATTTTGGTAATCTGTTTCTAAATCCGGTCTAACATACTTAAAGGTATCTCTTGGTATAAAATGATCAATTTCAAAAGATGTTGTAATTTGATCTTCATGTAAATTACAATATGCGCAACGATTGCGGAAATCATCCTTTAAATAGCGTCGATAACTTTTGTAATTAACATATACTTTGTTGCAGCTTCTTGATATTTTAAAATCTCTAAAATCTTTAAACTTCATACTAATCCTCCAAAAGCTTGTCGGCTTTTTCCAAAAGATTAATTACTTCTTTCATTTTAGAAGCATCAAATACTTTTTCAACCTCTGATTGATTTAGAGGGGTAAATTCATCTAATTGAGATTCCACATCAATAAGCTCGTCGAAAACTGATTGGTCTAACCCTTTCGCAATCAGCTCATCTTTTAATCCATTCAACTTAAATTCTAAAACATTTTTAACTTCCAAATATCGTGCCATATTTCTGAAAATATTGGCAGTTTTATCCTTAGAATAGTCTGATTCAATTTTGAAAAACTCACTTTTTTTGTAAACCTTATCGGGGTCAACAAAGTTATGATTAATACACTCAGATATGACATCAGTAAGGATGATTACAGGAAATTTCGGTAGGATGTCTTGTATCATCTTAAGTATATCAGTACCCTTGATTTTGGTAACTTGAATCATTATTTTATAGTCAATAATCAAAAGAGAAAGCTTATTAGCTTTTATATCCTCGATAACCTCAGAAAACACTTTCGAAACAAGACTTGTTGCATTCCCCTCAAGATTGTAAGATTTGAAGTTGAACTCGACATTTTTAGGCGCATTTGTTTTAATTGTTGCTCTTATTCGAGACAATTGAGTCAATTCGTCATCTATCAAACCAATAATGTACATAGAATCTCCTCTCATTTATAAAAAGCAATTTTTATTTCAAAACCGTCTTCAACATCAATGGCGTTAACTTCTCCGCCATAGCGATTCACAACTTCACGAACAATCCATAACCCAAGCCCAGTGCCTGTCGTCTTCGATGTTTCCCCTGCGTTAAAAATAATATTTGGATTATTTTTATAAATAGTATCTAATTTGGGACCGTTGTTTTTTAGGACAAATTCAATCGAGGACTTAGTATCAAAAATTTCCACTTCAATAAAACGATTTGCACTTTGAGAATCCTCTAAAAACCATGCTGAATTTAAAAAAAAGTTGTTTAGTATTAAATGCAAATCCATCTCTGCGATGTTTAAAAGTATTTCATTACTATTATGATTAATCTTAAACGAAATATACTTTTTATTCATTAATGGTGTCCATGTTAAGACTATTCTATTTACTACGTCAACGACATTTAGGAACGATTTTTGAAAATTACTCGTGTTCACAGCATCCATAATAACTTTTATCCATGAATTTAAAAGCTCATTGGTGTCTTCTGAATCTTTCATCAGCGTAAACGGATTGAAATCTTCATCACCTGAAAACTCCTCATAATTAAGAATGCGCTTTACTGACTCTCTTAAAAATTGTATTCTACTACCAACATCTGTAGATATTCTACTTATTTCATGTGAAAATGTATTTGTCATAACCCCCGCAGAACTAAACGCCATCAATATTTGAGTTGTTTTCAACTCGTTATCATCAGCTTTCACTAATGACAAAATAGCTTCAGTATACTCTTCTTTTGAATAATTTTTGGATTCCTCATTGGTTTCATTATTATCGTCAGAAGTTTTCTTTTTTTCATTTCCTTCTTTGGCGTTTTCAATTATACTATCTACAATATTTTTTGAGGGAGAGAGTTCTTTAATTTTTCCCTTTTTCCATTTTCCATATTCTCTAAGAACATATTGCCTGTCGTACTCGAACCTTTCGAATACTTTGTCTATTATTTTTACAAATAATGCATATTCAGAATTCTGTGCAAGTCCTTCGCGATTTGCCATATCTGTTAATGATGGATTTGTCAACCTACCTACATTCACACTACCAAGTACCTGATAAGGCTCAACTCTCCAAGAACCGTTTAGATGTGTCACGCTGGCAGGACTTTTTTGAGATCTAACCCCAAGTCCAATCCAATCAAATAACTGCCCTTCGTCTCCATAAGGCCTGACTTTAAAATCATCGCGATAAATCTTTACGCCCTTAAATTTTTTTAGAAATTCTTTTCTTTTGCCGACATTTTTAATGGTTTTAAGAATTTCAATCTCACTATTACTATTTTTCATGAAATAAAAATTAAAGCTAAATTTACCAAGTGTATTTAAAACTTCAATTTCATCATCTTTAACGATTTTGTCCAATTCAATTGATTGTTTTATAGATTTTGAAAAATCTTTACGATAATAATTTTGACTTTTAAACAGCTCGCGATCCCAAAAAGTTTCAAGACTAACCACTTCACTTTTTTCATCGTTTATCTTAAGTTCAACATTATCTCTATTAACATCTATTTCATTACGAAATATAGTAAAAGAAAGCTCTTTGGCACCATCAAATTCGCCAATGATTTTATAATCATAGTCAATTTTACCATTATCTTTGTTTTTTGTGCTAAAATTATAATCTGCAAGAAGTTGATTACATATAATTACATCGAACTTATCTTCGCTTGTTAGTGGAATAATACTTTGTAAATTATTATTTATTTTTTTGAAGTAGCGTTCCGGCCATGCTTCTCTAGTAGGGGATAGAATTATCGTCGTTCCTGTATCCCAACAGTAATTCTTAATTTGTTCAAAATCTTCACTGGCTAGTAATTTCACTTGATCTCGGTACGAGCTTCCTTTTGGGGAAGATATTTCGGCATAAATTTGGTTTAGAAGTTTAGTATTGGAGAATTGCTCCCAATCAATGTCCCAAAAAATCAAATCATCAGAAATATTTTTGGTGTAAACCTGTGACTGCAAAGATAATTTATCTAAAGCAAAGCGGCCAATACCCTTCGCGCCAGTTTTTATTCTTCCCTTATCACTGTAAATATTTATTTCTTTATCGCTTGTTCCAATTTGCATCCATGACGTTTCAATAATAGATTTAGGCATTCCAATTCCGTTATCACTTACAACAATCTTGTTTTTAGAAAAAAATAATTTTTGCAATGTATCTTTGTCTGAATCAGTAAGCTCTTTTCTTTGAACGATTTTTTCTTCATCAATATCATAAAATGATAAAGCTTCTTTTAGTTCCGAACCTGACATATATTCTTTTAAAGATGTAATACTTGTTGAGTAAGGCACAGTTGGGAATGGCATAACAAATTTAATATATACGCAACTCGCATCAGCATCGTATGCATTTTTTATTAATTCAATAAGGGCACCGTCTACATCTGAAATATTTTCTCGTCCTATTAATCTTGCGGCTTTTGCACTTACCTTAAACTCAATTTCTGCCATTATATTTCCACCTCCTTATTATATGAAAAACGATACGCATTTATATCCTTTGGCGAAATGCGAAACGAATTACCATTCGAAATGACTCCGATTTTTTTCACATATTCAAGAAACCTTGAACTTTCCAATATTTTTTTAGCAAATTTTAAATCATATATGCCCTTGGTAACAATATACAAACCAGAAGTCGGAATAGTATCGGCATCAAGTATGTAGGATTTTACTTCCTTTGTTATCAAAGTTGAGGTCAATAGTTTTTCTTGATTCAAATGAGCTAAGGCTTGTGATCTACCATACTCAAAGCAACTGATTCCAGCGTCGCTATCTCGTTTATTTAAATCTGTTATAAAAGATAGCAGATACTGAGTCGCTAAAGGGAATTTTTCCTCAAATTCCAACTCAGTGAATTTGCCCAACACCCCTTCTTTATAGTAATAAGGGAAAATTATATACTCATCTTTTTTATAGTTTAAAGATCGAGGGCTTACAGCTTTTTTCAAAACTGAAAGTTCTATTTTCTGATTACCAACAAGAATACAGTCCTCTGCTATTTCATATTTATCAATAATAAAAACCTTGTTTAACAATGTGGCAATGCTACTTGCCGTATGAAACACGTCTCCAAACATTATATTATTATCAATATTATAATTAGCATTTCTCTCGAATTTCCACTTTTCAGTCAGGGTGGCTTTCATTATGTTGTACTCATCGCCTTTTACCATATCATGATATATAAGCTGGTCTTTGTTTATTGTATTGTCGTATACTATGATTGCTGATGATGTTAGCTTATTTTTGAATAGTTTTAAGTTTGTAAAATCATAAATATCTGTTAGCTGAGGTAACAGTAATTTTCTTAAGCAGTTTGCAAATTGATTTTTGAAAATATTACCGGGTATAAGATAAGCCAATTTTCCTTGTGCGGTAAGTGCATTTATTCCAGCTTGAATAAATGCATAGCAGTAATCAAATTTGCCATGCCTACATACAGAATAATTATCTTTTAGAAATTCACGAGTTTCTTTTGGTAATTCAAGATAAGAAATATATGGTGGGTTTCCAATTACAAAATCAAATACAGCATTAAAATTCAATTTTAAAAAGTCTCCGTTATGAATATTCCATTTCACATGTTTCATCCCGAATTTCTCAGCTGTTTTGTCTAATTTAATAATACAATTATCAATATGCTCTTTATCTATTTCAGCACCAAAAATATCTCTTTCTAATCCCTTTTTTATTTTCAGCTTGGATATTTTATTTGTCAAGCAATCTTCAATATAGCGAATAACAATCGCATTTAATATGTTTCCATCTCCGCATGAGTTTTCAGCTACTTTCTTTCCGTATAAATGTAGACGATATCCTACATTATCCAAAAGTTGTTGAACATTTTCCTCTGGTGTGAAAACTTGACATTTCTTGTTTATTTTCATAAAATGNNTCACAACACTTATTTTAACAATTTAAGTAATGCATTTTTTGAGCCGAAGTAAGAGTGGAGCATCTTTAAAGCATTTTTTGCTCTTTATATAAAGAAATCAAATCGTTATCATCTGCAAAAAAATGCGAAAGAGTTAAGCCGAAACCTTTGCATATTTCTTCGAGGGTGCCCTTATATGGGTCATTGTTTCGATTAAATATATTTGAAAGGGTAGACTGTAGAACTCCTGAAGTTTTTGATAATTTATAAATATTCCACTAACGCTCATCTAAATGATTTTTTATTCTTTTTAAAGTATCCATTTATAGCACCTTACACTTTTCCTATTATATAATACTATACCTTTGGATTGCATTCAAGTGTATGTAAGTAAAATATTGTGCTTTTCAAATATATGCTATCATAATATTCAAATGCGTTTTTAATAATATAACTAATATATCAAAAAAGAATTTGAGTATTATGATAATTTCAAAACGCGAACACCAAACTGGTATAGTAAATTAAGAGCATAATCTTCAATTAAATTAATACTTCATATAATCTCATATTCTGTGACATTGAAAGACACATAACCTAATAACAACATTTCTCATTACATAAATAGCACACAAAAAAGATAGGCTCCAAATAAATGTGTATAGGTGCGACTTCAAGTCGCACCTATTATCTTTCTATATCTTGTTTCTTTATTTGTTTCTCGTGATGAACATTTACCTCAATGGATTGTTCATGAGCGGAGATAAGTTTATCTTGTAAAGAGCGCTGTGGAGCCTCTGCCATATTAAGTTCTGCATTTAATTCATCAAGCATTAGCTTCTCAATGCGTTTTATGTCTGGCTGTGTTGGGGTGAACTTTATATCTCTGCGCAACAATGTAATTATCTTTTTAGCACTCTTTTCGAGTTCAATAACGACTTTTGGATCAGCGATAAGCATGGGCTGTCCACCCCTTATGTATTGTTTCTGAATATATTTTTCTAATATGGGAAACATGTCTTGAAAAAGTAAGACGCTTTTTTTATCTTGAATAACAACAATTTTTATTGTATCTGTTGGCTTGCGCATTTGTTGTTTCTGCTTAATGATATTTTCAAACTTTTCCACTTTTGAACTGCACGGAACAAGCCAGTACAACGATGTATTCACATCTTTAAAAGCAAAATAATGAGGCCTACCAGAAGTATCATAATTAATCTTTAGAAATAGATCGTTTACTTTCTTGAAAAATTCATCACACACAAAGTATAAAGAGCCAATATTTATTTCCATAATCAATAATCCTCTCCAAAAGTAAAACCTCCGCCATAAAAGCAGAGGTTTTAAAAACTTTTTCACGACCTATTTATTCTTCGCATGGTCGGTAGCGAAATACGGTTTCACGATCTATTTATTTTTCGCATGATCGGTAGCGAGCAACTTGTGGTAGATTACTACCTCTACTATTATTGTACGCTAAAGATAGAAATATGTCAATAGTTTTCAACAATCAAAAATTTTTTCTTATTTCGAAATAGCCTAAATATAATTATATCAGAATTATGTATATATGTATAGATTATAATTTATATATAATCTTATTTCTCTAAAGTTATAGCTTGTGGGTATAATACCTGTTTGGGAAAATGCGTACTACCTCAAATTCTCAAAAAACTATTGCGTTTTTGGGGTAAAGGGTTTATGATACAAATAAGTCGATTTTGATTAGTGCGTACCTCAGAAGTACGTGCTTTTCTTTTGTCTTTTTTTGTGTTACAGATAAAATGGATATATCTATTGTGCCTGTAGGCTCTTGTATGTCTATAATGACGCTTAATACGATTAAGGTAGGTAAATGTCCGTAGGTGTTGTATAGCCTTAGATACACGTCCACGGCTGATACCTGTGCCTGTGCAGATTGCTGTTAGACTTGGAAATGCTTGCTTGTCAGTTTCGCACATTTTACAAAGTACAAAGCAATATACCATAAAGTCGGTGGCTTTGATGTTGGTTTTAAATATTTCTCTATCAAGTTTAAACCATTTTGTACTGTTCTTTATAAGGTTGGTTATGTAATATCTATTAGCAATGTATCCCCTACTGTTGTATCGGTTTTGTTTTGCAACAAGATTGTGCAACTCAAGTTCTGCAACTGCTGAGCGTATCGTTTTTACATCCATATTGCAAGCCTTTGATATTGTGTCATACTTAACAGACGTTGTCTGTAAACAGCTCACACGTGAGGATAGATAAGTGTACACAAACAAAGCCTTTGGCGAGAGTTTATAATCAAATATACTGTTGCTAACTTTTATGAAACCGCGCATAAAATCAATCCTTTCTAAATAAAAGAAGCCTAGATATACAACTTAAATTAAGATTGTGTTATCCAGGCATTATTATTATCTTTCCATTGCTTTGGACTTAGGTCTTACAGCCTGTTGATTGTGTAGATTTAGTTCATGGAGCTGTTTGTCAAATGACTTGTGACTTATATTTTTCACAACATCGTTCCAATCATTTAGATGAGGCGTGTGACAGGATACATTATATTCTTGGCTGTACTTTTGAAGTATAGCTTCTCTGCTTGACTTTCCTGCATTGACTGTGTGTGTCTTGTTGTTCACTGTGTCTGTGATAACTTTGTCCTTATCATTGTTTGTTGCAACAATGATATTTTTGATGTTTGGGTGCTCTGCAAGATATTGGTTTACTGGACAATGTCATTGAGCAGGCGGCAGAACAAGATGCGCCTCAAGCATCAATAGAAGTAGCATAAACAGTAAACGGCAGACAGCGAATACTCACTGTCTGCCGATACATACCGCACAACATCACCGCGGTTTAGAAAATGTCCTTATGACATCGTGGAGAAGCCGGCGGATATTTGTTTGATTAAAACAGCTAGTGATTATTAATCATCCACACTATCGCTTCATATGGCCTTAGCTGTAACTCTGACAGAATGGAATAATTTGAAATCAAACGAACTCCATTTGGTATTTTACCTTTGCGTTTTATTATTTCACTGCTAAGATTACATTCGACTAAAAATGCTTCGTTTTCACTTTTACGATAGTATGTAAATAAATCTTGTTGCTTTTTGTTGATGATATCAATAGTTCCATAAATCAGCGTATCATGTGATTTTCTTAACTCAATAAGCTTACGGTAAAAGTTCCAAACAGAAGAGTCGTCAGCCATTTGCGTATTCACATTACAGAGTTTGCAGTCATCATCCGTAGATATCCATGGACTTATATCCGAAAAGCCTGCATATTTGCCATCTGTCCATTGCATAGGTGTGCGTGCATGGTCACGAGTGCCTGCTAAAAGCTTTTTGAAAGCATCGGATTCACTCATTGTTTTACGCAGTTCATCATAAAGGTTTATGCTCTCTACATCTCGCAAATCGTCGATNNTCTCCACATCTCGTAAATCGTCGATAGAGGTGAAGTTCTTGTTTATCATGCCTAGTTCTTGCCCTTGATAGATGAATGGTGTGCCACGCAGAGTGAGTTGCATTGTTGCTAAGAGTTTAGCTAGCACATCACGGAATTGTGGGTCAGGATTAACCTTTGATATCATGCGAGGATTGTCGTGGTTATCGTAAAATAGCGAGGGCTGACAATGGTTACCGTAGTTTTCCATCCAATCAATCATATATTCCTTTAAGCAATTAAGATTATATTGGTAGTCGTCAAAGCGGACACGTCCCGGTGCTTCGAGATGGTCAAATGAGAATATCATATCTAGCTCACCCCGATAATCGGCTGTCAACAGCTTACTCATTTGCATTCCAATTCCGGGCGTTTCACCTACCGAGAATGCACTATAGGGAGCAAATGCCTTGCTTTTTAGT
>DBGA01000056.1:10065-10389 GCA_002295325.1 Ruminococcaceae bacterium UBA866
TGCCGTCGGGTAAGCCATTACGTTTTGAAATGTAGTTTACAACATCCATACGAAAACCATCTACACCTTTTTTGAGCCACCAACCTACCATGTCACTGATCTCATCACGAACGGCGGGGTTTTCCCAGTTCAAATCCATTTGCTTTTTGGAAAAGAGATGGAGAGCATATTGTTTACGTTCTTTGATATAGCTCCATGCACTACCACTGAAAAATGAAGTCCAATTGTTTGGTTTATCGCGGAATATATAGTAGTCACCATATTGCGAATCGGGCTCGCTGATTGCCTTTTTAAACCACTCGTGCTCATCTGAGGTATGGTTTA
>DBGA01000038.1 GCA_002295325.1 Ruminococcaceae bacterium UBA866
ACCAATTGGAGCTAAGGATATCACTAACAAATCTGCTTTATTTGCGTGGCCATCTGCTAATTCTAACGAATTATTTGCTGATAAAGTCAAATATAGTGTTTATTACTCAACCGATTCTAAGTTTGGCTCAGTTGAAGAGGTAGAAGCAAATGGTAAGCTAATTGGAGAAAAGGATAGAACAAATCTTACATCTGAAAGCATCAAGGGACTTGATAGCGATACGACATACTATGTTAACGTAGTTGTAACAGATGAAAATAACGTAAAGACTGTATACCAGAAAGCTATCTTTAAAACATTGAAAAAAGAATGATAGCGGGAGGCTTGTTTTAATGGATCAATCAATTTTAACCAAACGAAGATCTGCTGCTGTTACCGGTATGTCACAGGTTGGAACAAGACCTACACCATCACAGCAAAAACCAAATGATGCAACACAAAGCTTCCAGAATGTTTTGCAACAAAAAATTGCAGCCAATACAGATCTTACTTTTTCAAAGCACGCTGTAAATCGTGTTATGGAGCGAAACGTAGATATTTCAGAAAGCTGTATGCTCCGTCTGAATGAAGGTGTTCGTTTAGCTCAGGAAAAAGGAATGAATGATACGCTGATTTTGGTGGACTCGACAGCATATATCGTGAATGCAAAAAGTGCCACAGTAATTACAACAGTGAACAACGACGACTTAAAGGGAAATGTTTTTACAAATATTGACGGAACCGTTATCATGTAGTTGGACCCTTCGGGGAAACGAAGATAAATCTTGAATGACAGATAGATTTAGACGGCTCCATAAATACTATTTCACTTTAAAAGAAAATTAGTATAAGGAGAATTTAATATGGTTAGATCAATGTACTCTGGTGTTGCAGGTATGAAAGCGCATCAAACAAAAATGGACGTTCTCGGTAATAATATTGCAAACGTTAATACCTATGGATTTAAGTCAAGTCGTGTTACTTTTAGAGATGTATATTATCAAAGTATGCGTAACGCTTCAGCTGGTACTGGAAACCGTGGTGGTACAAACCCATCACAAGTTGGTTATGGCTCTACTGTAGGAAGTATCGACGTAAATCAAACACAATCAATCATGCAAAATACAGGAAATCCATTGGATACTGCAATTGCTGGCGAAGGATTTTTCCAAGTACAAGATGCAGATGGTAATGTGTTCTATACAAAAGCAGGTATGCTTGATATAGATTCTGCTGGAAATTTAGTTGATGTCAATGGTAACTTCGTACTTGGAGTTTCAGGAAACCCAATGGGAAAAGCACCTGCAAGCAACAGAATTCAACTTAATATCCCAACAGTTAATCCAGCTGTAGCTTCTTATGAAGAAAAAATTAATGAGATAAAATATAAAGTTACCTCATCTAAACAAAATTCAGACGCAAACGTGACGATGACATTTATGTCAACCAATGATTTACCGGTTGGACAAAAAGCTGAAGCTATCATTACAAGTTCTGGCATCAATATTCGTTTGAATTCAAAAGAGAGTTTTTCAAATATTGGTGAAATGAACACTGAAATTAACAAGGCAATTCGCGCAGCAAATGGTGGACAGCCTCATCCAGGTGGAGAGTTTACTGTTACAATGGATCCTGTTACTAAATTTGCTAATTTGACTGGTGCTGAAATTGCAGGCGGTAACTTTGGTATAAAACAAGGTACTGTTCCTGTTCCTACTGATTGGAAAAACATCTTTAGCATTGAATCGGTAGGGGAGGGTTTTTCAGGTAAAGGTGCCCCAACATATACAATAACAAAAACAGCAGGTGACCCTGCTATTCCTACAGAGGATACATACAAAATTGATATTGCTATTGCTGCTGGTGCAACATATACCAACACACTCACAGCATCACAAATGGCTGCGCCAGGTAGTATTTTGCTAAAAAGTGGAGTTGATGGAGATACCATTACGATGAATTATCCAACTCTTACTTCAATGGAGGCAGTTTTAACAGGTGGAGTTGGTCCATGGAATGCAACTGCAATTACCAACGCAACAGAAAGTACCCCTTCAAAAGAACTTGGTTTGGGTGGCGCTCCATTTAAACTAAAAGGTGGTACAGAGGGTGGAACACAATCTGTTGAAAACTTAAATGGCATTGGAATTGGAAGCGACGGTATTATCATCGGAAACCACCCAGTTCATGGAATGCTTGAGCTTGGACGTATTGACCTTGCAACATTTGCAAACCCCAAAGGTTTGGTTCAATCCGGAAACACATATTTTGCTGAAAGCCCAAACTCTGGTAGTGCTTCAAAGGCAAAACCAGGTGAAAAAGGAACGGGAGCCTTGGCTGCTGGTTCCCTTGAAATGTCAAACGTAGACCTCTCAAACGAATTCTCAGACATGATTACTACTCAAAGAGGATTTCAAGCAAACTCACGACTAATTACAGTTTCAGATACCATGCTTGAAGAATTAATTAACTTAAAGAGATAACNNATAACTTTTGCTATGCCCAAATCTCCGCTACTTTTTAGTAGCGGAGGGGTTGTTTGTGATAATAGAATGAGGAGCGATTAAGATGATTGTATTAACAAAATTAAATGACATAGAATTTGTTTTAAATTGCGACCTAATCGAGACGGTTTTAGAAAATCCTGACACTACCATTCGTTTGACAGATGGAAATATGTATATCGTAAAAGAATCTATGCAAGAAGTAATACATAAGACAGTCGCTTATAAAAAACTAATTTATAGCGATATGCTTAGTAAATTGAGTAAATAGATAATATATTAAGACAAAATATTTTAAAGCAAAAGAGGCGGTGGTATAGTGGATATTATGACAATACTTGGGTGGTTATTTGGTGCAATTCTTATGGTAGTAGGTATTATTCTAAATAAGTCATTAGAAGGTGTTTATAGTATTGTACTTGAAAAGTTACCGGGGTTTTTTGACCCTACCAGTATTTTTATTGTTGTGGGTGGTACAATTGCAGCACTAATGGTTTCATTCCCATTAAGTTCTTTTAAGCAAATACCAAAACATATGAAAATTGTACTTTTCCCTACAAAGTATAATCCTGTAAAATACATTGACCAGCTGGTAGAGTTTGCTAAGGAAGCTAGAATTAATGGTCTCCTTGCGCTTGAAAGTAAGCTTCAAGATGTAGAGGATGACTTTCTTAAGAGTAGCCTTCTAATGGTAGTTGATGCTGTTGATTCAGAAAAGGTAAAACAGCTTTTAGAAGCGAAGATGGATTATCTTGATGAACGTCATTCCCAAGGAATATCATTCTATGAAAAAGCCGCTAACTTTGGGCCTGCTTTTGGTATGATTGGTACTTTGATTGGACTTGTAAATCTACTCAGTGATTTGAGCAGTCCTGATACCATAGGACCGTCTATGGCAGTAGCACTGATAACAACATTTTACGGAACAGTGTTGAGCAACTTGGTTTTTGGTCCAATTGCAACTAAATTGAAAGTACGACACGACGAGGAATTTCTCTGTAAAATGATTATTTGTGAGGGTGTACAGGCTATACAGGCTGGCGATAACCCTAAGTTTATAAATGAAAAGCTATATCAGCTTCTTCCTAACAATATTGCAATGAGTCAAGGAAAAAAAGTTGATGATGATGGTGATAGTAAACGTAACAAAAAGCCTAAAAAAATTAAAAGGTAAGAAGAGAAGTAGGTGATTGAATACCATGGCAAGAAGGAAAAAAGGCGGTTCGGGTGGCGGCGGCGGAAACTGGCTCGATACTTATGCTGATATGGTTACATTGCTACTGACTTTTTTTGTTATGTTGTTCAGTATGTCAACTATTGAAGCGGAAAAGTGGGAAAAGCTTGTGAAAGCTTTTAAAAATCCTGGAATTGAAACAAGTCAAGTTGTTATTGCCCCAGATGACAACATGGGTGAAGATATTGGAACCAATACAGGTGATGCTCCTAATGGGGAAGCCGATAATAAGGAATCAGAAATTGACTTTGATATGCTTTATGAATATTTGCAAAACTATGTCAATGAAAACGGTCTTCAATCCACAGTCGAGGTAAATGAGGGTGAAGAATGTGTATATATACGCTTCAGCGATGTTGTTATCTTTGATGCAGATAGCTATGTTTTACGNNTTTCTAGGTGATGCGCTCAAACAAGTAGAGAGTGAATTATTGTCGGTGGTAATTGCAGGGCATACAGCTCATGTAGAAGGGCCTTATCGTGTTTCCGATAGGAGATTATCGGGTGAAAGAGCCTCAAGTGTAGCAATTTATTTTCAAGATGGCAAGGAACTGGATCCAAAGAAAATTGTACCTATAGGGCACGGTGCAAACTATCCGGTTGCTACTAATGAAACTTCAGGTGGTCGAGAGAAAAACCGCCGAGTTGAACACATGATTTTAAGCAATAAAGCAGATGTATCTAATAAGGCAGTTACTGATTATTTCCTTAAAGGAACATTTGATGAGAATTTATATCCTGCAAAGGGTGGTGTGGAAGATGTTGTACTCCCACCTGTAGCAGAAGCAAATAACCCCTAAAAATAG
>DBGA01000034.1:0-227 GCA_002295325.1 Ruminococcaceae bacterium UBA866
TTTTCTCCAAGATATGCCTCAGCGTCAGCTTTTAGTTTTTGTAAAATCATTGCTGAAATTTCTTGTGGTGTATGGTTTTTGCCATCGATTACAGTTTTAAATCCTGTTCCCATCTCTCTTTTGATAGAGCTGATTGTGCGGTCAGAGTTTGTTACTGCTTGACGTTTTGCAACTTGACCTATCATTCTTTCACCTGTTTTTGAAAATGCAACAACGGATGGAGTTGT
>DBGA01000034.1:236-6166 GCA_002295325.1 Ruminococcaceae bacterium UBA866
CAATACCTATAATTTTTCCCATAATAATTTCCTCCTAAGTAATTTTTATTTTAATTTAATTTTGTTGGCTTGTATTGTAATTTGTTGGCTTATAGTTAAGGATTTGCTACCACTACCATTGCGTGACGTAGTACCCGTTCCCCGATTTTATATCCCTTTTGAAATACTTGACATATAGTATTTTCTCCAAAGTTTTCGTCTTCAACTTGGTTAATAGCGTCGTGAAAGTCAGGATTAAAAGTTTGATTTAACGACTCAATTTCTTGAACACCCAGCTTTGTAAGGGTTTCAGACATCTGGGTGAAAATCATTTCCATACCCTTTTTATAATCTTCATCTTTACTTTCAATCGCTAACGCTCGCTCAAAATTATCAATAACAGGCAAAATATCCTTTAAGCAAAGTGCTTTTGAATAAATCATCATATCTTCTTTTTCTTTGATCGTTCGCTTTTTGAAGTTATCAAACTCAGCAAAATTGCGAAGCAAGTTCTCATTCAGTTCGGCATTTTGTGCTTTCAGAATATCTACCTCACTAAGCTCTACAACCTCCGTTGTTGACTCTACTGGATCATCATTTTTAACTTCATCAGCAACCTGATCTTTTTTACTCTTGCTCATTAATTAGTCCGTCCTTTCCGTCATCGCATTCAATGACATCAGCTAAAAGCTTTGTTACACTGCGCGTTATATATTCAATGTGCGGAATAACATTGGCATAGTCAATTCTAAGTGGTCCTATTACGCCAAATGAACCCGCTTGTTCCGCTTTAATTTTATAGGGTGACATTATCATACTTGAATTTGTCACAGCAAAAGACTCATATTCTTTTCCAAATACAATTGATATTCCATCGAACGCTTTGGATAAAAGACCGTCAAGATCATTTTTATTCGCTAAAAGCGAAACAACCTCGTCGGCTTTTACGCCGCTTGTAATAAGTCTTTGTTCACCTTTTAAATTAATGTCAACCTTTGACATCTCACCAGATAACTCATACACTGCGTTTAGCAATGGTGAAAGTGACACCATATAACCACCCAATGCAACCGCCAAATTCTGCAACATTTCAGAAGTAACTCTGTCAATATTGAGTCCATTTAAGTTTTCGTTGATGAACCTTGCAAAATAGTCAAGCTGTTCATAGGAAAGGTCAAACTCAATCCTGCAAATTTTATTTTTTATTGTTCCTGCTGAAGTAATAATTAAAAGCGCGTATAGTCTTCTTCCTGCCGGAATAACTTCTACCCTAGTAATTACTGAAAAAACAGGCATACTGCTTTTTGAAACTACAGCAAGCTGGGTTAAATCGGATAAAACATTTACCGCATTGTCGACAACAGCATCTACGGTCAAATCATTTCTAATAAGCAAACTGTCAATCAACTGTTTTTCTTTATTTGAAAGTGGTTTTGGCGACATAAGATTGTCAATGTAGAATCTGTAGCCCAGATAGGTTGGTACACGACCGGCAGATGTATGGGGTTGTTCTAGATAACCTAGTCGCTCTAAAAGCGCCATATCATTGCGTACTGTTGCTGATGATACATTAACACACAATCGTTGCAAAATGGCATTAGAACCTACTGGTTCACCTGTTTTGATATACTCATCAACTACTGCTGATAATATTAACATTTTTCTTTCATCGATTAACATATTGTTGCCACCTCACTAACAATTAAAGTTGCCATATCTTCTGCAAAGTCCTCGTATACCCTTATTTCTTTTATTATGCCATTTAGCACTCTACACCTTTGAGTGCTAAATATAATTTATCACTATTCCACCTATATGTCAAGTCAAAAGCACTACTTAAATTGTAAACTTAATTTTAACAAATATTGATTATAATATTACACAAATTATTAAGATTAAAGGATATTATATGAAAATAACATTTTTTTATAAATTTTTAGTATTTATTACTTGACAAATATGGTATACTGATGATATAAAAACAATATAAACTAACAGAAAGTGAACTTTAGCATATGAGCAATACAAGTATTATTACAGAACACGCACATGCAGGACACAGTCATGGTCATTTCGGAGAACTTGTTGAACAGATTTTTGACGCTACAAACTTATCCCATAGTGCGAAAGAATTCTTCACACACCTTGTCGTAGACACCCTCAACGTATTTTTCTTACTAATTGTTGTTATGACTGCCGTATATTTTATTAGCAGTTATATTAACATGGACAAGCTTCACGACAAACTAAAATCTCTAAAAAGCATTTGGGGATTTGGCTTGGCAATCTTCATCGGTTTATTGTCTCCGTTTTGTAGTTGTAGTGTAATTCCTGTCTTAATGGGATTTATCTCTGTGGGGGTACCTGTCAGCGTATGTTTATGTTACCTCANNTGATTAATATTACCGCACTTATTTCAATTTATGCTGTAACTGGTTGGAAATTTGCCCTTCTATATTTGCTTTGTTCTATTGCAATTGTAGTTATAAGCAGTATTTTCTTCTCGATAATCAAGCTAGACAATGGAGTTAAGCACTATCACGGACACGACCATCACGAAAATGATGGATGTGAAACTTTCCTAGGACGAATAAAAAATGCTCTACTTGATACTTTTGGGGTGTTTAAAAAATGTGCACTATGGGTTATACTTGGCGTTGCACTTTCATCCTATATTATGGTGTATTTCTCGATTGAAAGCATTTCAAGCATTGTAAATTCAAACAGCTTTTTATCGACAACGATTGTTGCGTTAATCGGGATTCCTATCCACTCGGATATTTTCTCAGTAGCACCTCTTATTACTCTACTTATGAAAATCTCTCCTAGCCTTGCACTTACATTTACATTTTCCACTATGGCAATATCGTTGCCATCGGTTATCATTTTAACCAGAGTACTAAAGACAAAAACTGTTCTTATCTACTGCGGAACAATTGCTGCACTTGCATTGATTATTGGATATATAGGATTGCTATTTTAAAATTAACGTTAAAACGCTGCCCATAAAGGGCAGCGTTTTTTATTGTAGAAATTTTTAATAATTCAAAGTCAATTAACTGGCTAAACAGCCACCTAACATAATTGTAAACAGTACCAATATCACATTTGAAGCAACACCAGTGATTATTAAAGATTTTCCTAGCTCTTCATCACCTTTAGCTATATATATGCATCCTAAAATTACTCCTAATAATGGAATTATTACTGAAACTACCTACATCCAACATCCATTGTTATCTGAATTGCGAGATGAATATTCTGCTTTGTTAGAATACACAGACAATCTTCCTCCACATTTATCACAGTATTCTGCATTTTGTCCGTATGTTAACCTGCATTTGGAACATATTTTTTTGTATGAATAGGATATTCCTAGTGACGCCTTGCATTTCCAACAATTTGTTTTACTATCACCATTTAGTTCATTACACTTTGGACACTCTTTCATAAGTCAAAACCCTCCATGTCAAAATAAATTGTGGTTTATATTCATTTACCATATATTATCATATAGCACCCCAAAACACAATTCAATTTTCTGATAAACTATTATCTACTTTATCACAATGGTATTATTTACAAAGTCACCATTGCCAGGCTGAATTTGTGGTGAGGCAAGACTTGCTATATTGGTTGATGTAATGTCTAGGTCAAGACCAATTGGCGATTTTTTATAGAGATTTGCAAATTTGGGCGCAATTGGAATTGTTGCGCCCGCCTTAGCGTTTGCTATAATCTCCATTCCCCGCTTATTGGTTGCGAGTACACGAATATACTGCGGAGGGCTCTTTGCGTCCTCTGCGGTTATGCCAATTAGCGCAGAATAGACAATGCGTCTAATCCTTGCAAGCGTATAGCGTTTGGTTTTAACAAGACTGTAAAACTCAGTAAGACTTGTTGCTACCCTTGATGCACGATATAGCCTATTTTCTAACCCCTCATTTACATCAGGCAACACAGAAAACTGCTGTAATGTCATCATGCGTAGCTTGTAGAGAATGACAGTTTCAATCTTATTTTCTAAAATCGGAGCAGTTCCCTCTTTCATTTCTGCTATATAAATGTCATATGCAGATTTTGGCGAAAATTTGAAAAGTTCCTCATAGTCTGCTTTTTCAATAAGCTCACGCATATAAGAGGCACTTGAAATTGTGTCTGTGGTAATATTAGAGTCGTGCTCCACCTGCTCACGAATTACTGTAAAAGGCTCAATTTTGTCATTTATCTCTGAAATTGCCTTAATATACTCAATGCCCAAAAGATTATTTGGGTTTGCGATTACTTTAGAATACTCATAGCCATAAAGCTCAATAATTACCTCTTCAAGTGCCCTTGGATAAGACATCCCTTTTGAAAGACATTCGCCCATCATATCGGAATTTTCAGCGAGCGTAGAGAGTTTTGCAGTTTCCTTGAGCATCAAAACGTCACCACATTCACTACCGAAGCTTATCATATTCACTTTAAGCTCATTTAAAATAAAAATACTTGCTTTTGCAAATCTGTTTGCCGATGCAAGTGCATATTGAACTGGAAGCTCGACCACAAGGTCAGCTCCATTTAAAATGGCTGCTTTTGCTCTTGCCCATTTGCTAAAGATTGCAATGTCGCCACGTTGGACAAAGCTCCCACTCATAACCGCTACAATATGTGTAGCACCCGATAGTCGAGTTTTGTCAATTTGGTACAAATGTCCGTTATGAAATGGATTGTATTCTGCAACTATTCCTGCAATTTTCAAATTTACACCTCATTATTTAGTTTTTTACTTGATATTTATTATATATTGTAATAATATATAATATAGTGTTTAATTGTCAATAATTAAAGTAAAATTATATTAAAGGGGCATATTTAATGAAAATTCTTGTTATTAACGCAGGAAGTTCATCTTTGAAATATCAATTAATTGATATGGTAGATGAGAATGTTCTTGCAAAAGGCAACTGCGACCGTATTGGAATCGACGGTAGCTGTATCACTCACAAACTATCTGATGGCAGAGTTTATACTGAAGAATGTAAACTTAACGACCATGCTGATGCATTTAAAAAATTAGTAAAAGTTTTGACTTCTGGCGAATATGCTGTTGTGGAAGATTTATCAGAAATCACTGCAGTTGGCCACAGGGTTGTACAGGGTGCAGAGCACTTCTCTGAGTCTGTTCTTGCTACTGACCTAGTTGTTCAAAAAATTGAAGATATTTCAGACCTTGCACCTCTTCACAACCCTGGACATGTACAAGCTATCAAGGCTTGCAAAAAAGTTTTTGGTCCTGACGTTCCTGAAGTTGTTGTATTTGATACAGCGTTTCACCAAACTATGCCTGAAAAAGCATATATGTTTGGTATGCCTTACGAGTATTATGAAAAATATAATGTTCGTAAATACGGTTTCCACGGTACTTCCCATCGTTTTGTAAGTGCTAAACTTGCGAAACTTTTAGGTAAAGATATCAAAGACCTTAAAATTGTTACTTGTCATCTTGGCAATGGTTCATCTGTTGCTGCTATCGATAACGGCAAATCNNGGTGTTTCTGGCGTTACAAGTGACGACCGTGACCTAAGAAAAGCTGCTGCTGAGGGCAACAAACGTGCTATTCTTGCAGGAGATATGCAACGTTACCATATCAAAAAATACATTGGTTCTTATGCTGCTGCAATGGGTGGCTTGGATGCTATCGTATTTACTGGTGGTATTGGTGAAAACTCTGCTTCTCTTAGAGAAGAGGTTTGCGACCATATGCAATTCTTAGGTATTGAGCTTGATACTGAAAAGAATGTTATGTGCAACTCTCAAGAAATTGAAGTTTCAATGCCATATTCAAAAGTTAAGGTTTGGATTGTGCCTACTAACGAAGAGCTTCTTATCGCTAGAGATACAAAAGCGATTGTTGAGAAAATCAGCTAAGATATTATGTATAACAAAAAATGCCACCCTATGGGTG